>NZ_JBQEOE010000002.1:18361-203985 GCF_052045105.1 Lysobacter sp. 22409
CGGTGATGTCGTCGGCCAGGTCGAAGGCGACGTTATCGTCGGCGCCGGTCTTGCTGACCACGATGTTGCCGTCGCTGTTGCGTAGGTCGACAGTCTCGCCCGGAGCCACGTTGGTGCTGTTGGCGCCCTGTGCGGAGACGTTGAAGCCCGCGTTCGCGGTCGCGCCGACCGCATCGAGCTGGCTCTTGTTGACGCCATCGGTCCCTGCAACACCCGCGGCAACGTTGGTGATCACCTGGTTGCCGGCGTTGATACCGGCGGAGGTCACGCTCGGGCCACCGGTGATGACCAGGCCGGTGTTGTCGAGCCGGCTGTTGCCAGCGGTGACGCTGTTGACTGTGATGTCGTCGGCCAGGTCGAAGTTGACGTTGTTGTCGCCCGCGACCTTGCTGACGGCGATGTTGCCATCGGTGTTGCGCAGGTCGACTGCCTCGCTGGGGTCGACGTTGGAGCCGTTGGCGCCCTGCGCGCTCAAGCCGAAGCCGGCGCCGGCCGCTTGCACCGCCTGGTTGGTGGCGAACAACTGGCTGCCGTTGACCGCATCGGTGCTGGTGCCGCTGAGACGGCCGGCGGCGACGTTGGTGACGCTGCGTTCGGCACCGGCCGTGCCCACGCTGACCGTGCTGGTCGGCGCGGTGCCGGCGAAGTTGTAGGTGGTGCCGCGGATGACGGTGCTGGCGGTACCGACCGCGGCGGCGGTCGTCGAACCGCTGCCCAGTGCGACGCTGCGCGCGATGCCGGCCGAGGCGCCGTCGCCGATGGCGACCGCGCCGGCGGCGCCGGCCGAGCTCGAATTGCCGAGGGCCACCGAGCCCTGCCCGGTCGCGGTGTTGAGGTTGCCCAGGGCCACGGCGCCCTGGCCGTTGGCGTTGTTGTCCGCACCGACCGCCACCGCGCCGGTGCCGGTCGCGGTATTCGGATCGCCGATGGCGACCGCACCGTTGCCGTTGGCGGTCTGGGCGCGGCCGATGGCCACGGCGCCGCCGATGGCGCTGCTGCTGTTGGCGGTAGTGCCGGTAGAACCGATGGCGACGTTGCGGCCGGTTGCGCCGGACACGACGCCATCGCCCTGGGCGATACCGAAGGCACCGTTGACGGTGGCGCCGCGGCCGAGGGCGATGCCCGAAGTGTTGGCTGCGCCGACCCCGGCCCCGCGGCCGATCGCGACGGAGTCGACGGCATTCGCGTGCGCCGCTGCAGTCGTGCTGGTGCCCGCGCCAAGGGCGACGGCACCGGCGGCAGTCGCTTGGGCGAACTCGCCGAGGGCGACCGATTCGATGCCCGTCGCATCGGATTCGGTGCCGACCGAAGTGGACCGCTGCCCCGATGCCGTTGCCAGGTAGCCTACTGCAGTGGCGCTGAGGGCCGAGGCGTTGGCCGAATCGCCGAAGGCTGAGCTGTACTGGGCCGATGCCGTGGCCGATTGACCCAGTGCAACGGCATCCAGGGCATTCGCCTGGGCCTTGTTGCCGATGGCGATACTGCCGATGCTGGTCGCGCTGACGTCGGACTCACGGCCGATCGCGATGGAATCAGTGGCTGCAGCCTCGGCTCCCGCGGTGCTATCAAACGCACCACCCAGGGCAATGGATCCTATGCCGCCCGCATTCGCATTCTCGCCGACGGCGGTGGATTCGCTGCCGGAAGCCTTGGACAAGGTGCCTAGTGCGGTGGAATAGGTCCCCGAGGCACTCGCATCCTTGCCCAGTGCCGTAGCACTAGTGGTAGTCGCCTTGGCGCCCTTGCCTATGGCGGTGGAGTGTTGGCCCTCCGCACTCGCACCGTTACCAAGGGCTGTCGCGTTTGTTTCACTCGCCTTGGCGATGCTGCCTACGGCAGTGGAAAAATCCCCCGATGCCTCCGAGTCGTAGCCCAATGCGGTGGCGCTGACCTTGGTAGCCTGGGCGCTGGACCCTAGGGCCGTCGCATAAGTTCCGCTCGAGATGGCCCGATAACCTACTGCCGTTCCCCAGGTCGTAACGCCGTCGGGGATGTCGGAAAATTCGCCGCAACGGAACCCACCTGCCTGGTTATCGTTGTAACAGGTCCAAGCCACCTCCGCAGATAACACAGGCGGCGCCGCACCGGCCAACACCAGCGCCACCGCCGACACCACCGCCGACGAAGCCTTGCGCGCCTGCTTCTTCCCGCCCTTAGCCAACTCCGAAGCCACCACCCAGGTTCCCAGGCTCTTGCTCCACACCTTGCAGTAAATAAAGTTCATCGGTCATTCCCCTTCGCCTTCCCGGCGATTCGCTCAGTTGTGAATACCGATCTCGGACCGATATCCGCCCGCGGTTAAGACGCCCCGTGAAAGGCGAACCGTGTAATGGAGGGTCTTGAATGCCGATGCGCTGCCGTTCGATTGCTCGAACCGAGGCCGTCCCGGGTATGGCCGATGGGCCTGCCATCGAATCCCCCCGCGAGCAGCAGCCACTCGGCTGTGTCGCTGTCCCTATGGCGGCCAGACTAGGGACGCCGATCGAAGCGGGCATCTAAGGAGATATATTTTTTTTGTGATTTTTTCGGGCCTTTTGCGCACCTCCTTCGACGACAAAGCTGAATGCCCTGGCGGCTTTCGCCCAGGCTGGGAAAGCCTTTCGCGGCCTGGGCCGACGGGGCGCGGCGGCCTGCGCGGGCCGCTCGTAGGCCCGAAAAAATGAGACTTGATCCATAAAAAAATGTGCGCCAGTACCGCTACGGAGATCTCGAGAAGAAAAATTGATCTTTCCCCGCAAGCGTTCCGGCGCGAAATGAACGCTACTGGGCGGATGCCCCACCCCCTCAGACGGCTCACGGCGGTCCGCCCTGCACGCTCACCGAGAGGACGGCCTTGCCAGAGCCGGCAACCGCCCATCCGTTGCCCACCTGACGGAATCCTCCGCCGCCGCGTCGCCGCGCAGCGCGCGCCTTCACCCACCGAGAGCGTCATGACCGAAGCCGAGTTCGAGATCTTCATGGATTCCCTTCGCGTCCCGGGCTCGACCCATATCTCGCCGAAGCGGGTCATCACCGCCCTGGGCATCCGGGCCAAGGACCTCACCGCGATCTCCAACCCACACGGCAACGCGACGATCCGCAATCCGCACGGCTCGGCGAAACTGCAGCTCGCGCTGCGCAACCTGGTGCGGATCCTGTCGGCGGCCAAGGCCAACCACGAGAACGCCGAGCAGATGCTGTATTGGTTCATGAATTATCCGATTCCGCAGTTCTATTACCGGACCCCGTTCGAGCTGTACGCCGACGCGCGCACCGAGGAACTGCTGTCGCTGTTGTCGATCAGTGCCCACCATCAAGCGGCCGGCGACGTCGCCGAGGCGCGCAAAGGCTGAACCCGATACGCAGGCGTACAGGGGCTCGATCTCGCTCGGACATAAAGAAAGCCACGACGGTCGCGACCGCCGCGGCTTGGGGTGCCCCCTCGGGTCGGCTCAGAAGCGCAGCGAGTAACGCGCGTTGATGCCGTGGTCGTGCGCTTCGTCTGCGAATTGGCCGCTGTAGTTCAGTTCCAGCAGGCTGCTCGGGCTCAGGCGTGCCGCCAGGCCGGCTTCGACCAGGGTGGCGTCTTCGCCCAAGGGCGCGCCGGCCACGCTGAAGCTGTCGCCGCCGCGCCAGGCCACCTGGGTCTGCGGCGTCAACTCGCCGCCGGCATGGCGGCGCGCCAGACCGCCGCGCAGGCTCAACCAGCTCTGATCCTGCTGTGCACCCTTCAGGCCGACATCGAAGCGCAGCCCCAGCGTCGAGAGGTCGACGCGGCTTTCGGCAGCGCCACCGTTCAAGGCCGCGGCGCCACCACTTTCCTGGAACGAATCGCTCTTCACCCGTACCTGGGCGAACTGCGCATAGGGCTCGAAGCCCCAAGCGCCGGCCTGCAAGCGATAGGCGCCTTCGACGAAGCCCTGCCGCGTGTCAGCGTCGTAAGACGCACGGGTGCGATCGGCGAAACCGTCGAAGCCGATGCGGCGATCGAGCTCGACGCTCTGGCGCGCGACGGCGACACCGGCGCTGAGGCCGAACCCGCCCCAGCGACGGCCGCCATACAGGCCGAACTGGGTGCCATGGATCCGGCCCCGGTCGAGACGGCCGTTGTCGCTGTCGATGCGGCCGCGGCCGGCGAGCGCACCGAGGCGCCAGCCGCCGTCGAAGCGATAGTCGTAACCGAGCAGCGTGGTCGAACCGCGGTACTCGTTGCGCGCGGCATTGCCGTCGCCATCGAGGGTGCCGCCGGACTTCAACAGCTCGATCCACGCTCCTTGCCTCAGCTCGTCACCCTCGCCGTCGCCCTCGCCCGCCCATCCGCTGCCGTTGCGCGCGCGCACCAGCGCGGCTTCGCGCAGGTGGCGGCTGTCGTCGAGCAGGATCGAACGCAGGCTGGCGTGGCCTTCGCCGCTCAAGCCATCGAGCGCGGCCAGCGCCTGTTCCGGGAACAACTGGGTCAGCGGTTGCGGCAGGCCCTGCCCGACCGCGAGGCGGTCGGCTGCGGCCGCGGCGGCGAGTTGATTGCGGGTGCGCGCCACCGAAGCGAACGAGGCGCCGCGTACCACGCTCAGATCGACCTGGCTGGCCGCATAGCTGAGGCCGAACTTCAGGAACGGCGACAGCCAGGCCTGTTCCAGGGCCGCGAACTGCCCGGCGACGCCGCCGGCTGCATTGATGACGTTGAAGCGCTGGCCGAGCAGGTACTGCCCCGGCGCATACGCCACCTGCAAGGCGCCGCCTTCGATGGTCGCCTTGCCGCTCACCTCGATGCGGTCGGCGCGGCCGTCGGACGCGAGTTCCACGAGATAGCTGGAACCGGCGGCCTGCACGTAATCGCCCAGCACGCTCAAGGTGCCGATGGAATTGCCCGGCGACACGCGGCCCTGCATCAGCACATCGCCGACGATGCGGCCGCTGCCAGCGAGTTCGCCCTGGGCCCGCACCGGTAACGACGCGCTCGCCAGGCTGCCGTTGACCAACAAGGTGCCGCCTTCCACCTGCGCGGGATAGCGGTTGTCGCCGGTGAGTTCCAGCACGCCTTGTTTGACGTTGAGGCCGCCGAAGGCGTTGTCGCCGCTCAGGCGCAGCCAGCCCCCGCCGGACTTGCTCAACACGCCGGGGCCGCCGATGTCGTTGCGCCAATCGTCCCAGGCGTCGCCTTCCCACACCTTGAGGCCGCCGGCGGCGCGGTCCATCGCCACGTCGCTGTCTTTCAGTATCTGAGCCGGCCCGTCGATCGCCTTCTTCAGGTCGATCAGGCCCCAGCCGTAGATCTCGTCCACCCCGGCCACGCCGAGGTCGGTCGCCGTGGTCAGCAACACGTCGCGCACCTGCGGGCCGCTCAGGTACGGGAAACGCTCGAACAACAAGCCCATCGCGCCGATCGCATGCGGCGCGGCCATCGAGGTGCCGCTGAGGTCGGCGTAGTTCAATACCGGCTTGGTCTGGCCGAGCCGGATCTGCAGCGCCTGCTCGCCGCTGAGCTCGCCTTCGATCTGACCCTGCAGGGAGCCGCCGATGCTGGTGGAGTTGATCAAAGTGCCCGGCGCGGCCACGCACCAGTCCTTGGTGTAGGCGCAGATGCTGGAACTCGGCGAGATGACGTAACCGCCGGCGCCGGAGCGCTGCACGTTCGCCACGCTGAGCCAATACGGCTGCGCTTCGGGGCGGAACGCCGCCATGCCGGGATAGATGTTGGCAATGCGGCCGGAGTCGTTGCCCAAGGCGACGACGTTGACGATGCCGTGCCGGATCGCGCCGTCCATGTACGCGTCGTAAGAGGACTGATAGTCGCGATACGTTTGTTCGACCGCGGCCAGGGTGTTGGCTTGCGGCGAGTTGGCGATCGGCAACCAGATCTCCAGGTTCGCCGCACGCACACCGTGCGCACTCAGTTGCCGATAGAAATCCGTAACCACCTCGGCCTCGCCGCCGACGCCGCTGCTGGCGATGGCGGCGCGCTTCCAGGTGCCGTCGGCGCCCTGGTCCCAACGATAAATGGTGTCGCCGAAGAAACGCGCTGTCACCAGTCGCGAGCCCATCGCCACGCCGTGCATGCCGACGCCGTCGCGCTGAGCGACCATGGTGCCGGCCACGTGCGTGCCGTGGTTGCCGTAACCGGCGTATTGATACGGCGCGGTGCGGGCGGGATAGACGAAACTGAATTCGCGCGTGGGCGCATCGCCGCGCGTCGAGAAACAGCGGCTCGGCCCGCGAAAGACGATGACGCCGGGGTCGGAAATACAGCCCGATGCGCCCAGGCTGAGACTGACGTGCCCGCGCCCGGCAAATTCGGCATGGTCCAGGGCCACGCCGCTGTCGTACTGGCCCAAGGCGATGCCCGCGCCGGTCAGGCCGCGCGCGTAGGCATGATGGGCGTTGATCGCGCCCAGGCCCCAGTCCCTCTCGAACTCTTTGCTGCGCCAACTGTCGGCATCGCCGTAGCGGCCGTCGTGCTCGCCCGGTGCGGCGACTTGCGCCGACGAAGGCGCGGATGCGAACAACAGGACACAAGCGATCGCGAGGGACAAAGGCTGAGCGCGTGCGCCGAGCGCTCGCGGAACCGCAACCGGGGCAATACGGGATGGCATGGAGCGTGGTTCCTCTTCGATAACGACGATGAAGGACGGCGACGAAGGCCGCCGATAGTGGATTCCGATCTGCCGATCGACAGTTGCAGATCAACAGCTGCCGATTTCCGACGGCCGCTTTCGCGGCCCGCCGGTTCGTCTCGGTCGGTTTGGGTCCAGTGAGTGGGCGCCCGCTGCAATAACGTGATGACCTCCGTATCCCCCTACACCGCCGCGCGCCATGCGTGACGGTTTTCTCGTTCACCGTGATCGCGGGCACGCTGGCGACGGCTTGCACTCGAAGCCGAAGGCCGCAAACGTACGCGCGAATCGAAAGCAGGAGCCGACCGTACTCTTGCGAATACAGGCGGCATTGCTTCGCCGGGACGCCGCTACACCGACATCGAACGGCGTCCCGATCTTGTAACGCATGCAAGACAACGACACCCCAACGCTGTCACACCTGTAGTCGCGCGCATCGAAGGTCTTCGTTCAGGCGCTTGCACGGTCGCAGCCCGGCCTGAAACGAATCACCGATGCCGGCATCGGTCCGTTTGCACAACGTCGCCGTCGATTACCGCGAAGGCACTGCGCGGCCTGTCCCAGTCGAATACCTGCACCGGCATGGGCGACTCTGGCGGCGGCAAACCCGATGCAGCAGACCGATCTCCTCACCGCACCGCGGCCTCGCCGACAACGGGTTTCACCGCCTCGCCTTCTATAGTCCTGCCATCGGGCTTGGCCTCCCTCTTGGCCACATCGATATCGCCCGCCACGTAAAAGCTGAATTGCTCCGGCTTGAGGTATTTCCGGATCGCGGCATTCACCGATTCGGCGCTGAGCGCGGCCATTTTCCGATCGTACTCGGCCAGAAAATCCAGGCTGCGGCCGTAATACATGAGACCGCCGAGCAACGAGGCCAAGCCGGCATCCGTATCGCGGGCTTGTTCCTGCTCGGCGCGCATCGCCGTCGCCACGGTGCGCACTTCATCGGCGCTCACGCCATCGCGCAGCAGGCGATCGAGTTCTTCGCGTACGCCGCGCTCGACCTGCGCGAGATTCTGCGGAGCGGAGGTCGCGTGAACCATCCAGCTGCCTGCATCGTCGCGGCCGTCGAGGCTGGGCTGGGCGTCGAGCGTACTGGCGACACTGTAACTGAGCCCGCCCCGGTCGCGAATCCGCTGTCCCAGCCGCGAATCGATGGTATGGCCGCCGAGAATCCGGTTCGCCACCCTCAACGCGAAGGCGTCGTCGGTGTATTCGATCAAGGGAATATTGCTGCGCGCCAGCAGCACGCCACTGTCCTTGTCGGGCGTCGCGAACTTGCGATGCTCGGCCGGCACCGCGACATGGCGCCTGGCGATCGGCGCATGGGCGCGCGGAGCCTTCCAATCGGCGAACAGCCGGCGCAGTTCCCGCTCGGCCTCGACCGGATCGAAATCGCCGACCACGCTGATCACCCCGTTCGCGGTCCCATAGAAGTCCCGATGAAACGCCCGCACTTGTTCGCTGGTGAGGGCGCGGATGTCGGCCAGGGATCGTTCGGCATCGGCCTGGCGCATCGGATGGCCGACCGGCCAGGGATCGAAATGACGCGTCATGGCATCGCCGACGATGCTGTTCGCATCCTCGCGAGCGGCTTGCAGGCCGAGCGTCGCGCGTCGTTTGTATTGCTCGACCTGGGCATCGCTGTAGCGCGGCGTGCGCAACAGGCGCTCGGCCAAGGACAAGGCCTTGCCCAACTGCCCACGTTGCGTGTTCAGCGACAAATGCGCCGATTGCAAGCCGCCCCCGAGATCGATCGTGGAATTGAGTCTGGCCAGTTCCACCGCCAGTTCCGCGGCGCTCATCTTGAAGTTTCCGTCGCCCAGGAGCTCGCCGGCGGCTTGTGCTGCCGTATCGCGGCCGCGCAGGCTCTCGACGTCGCCGAAACTGAAGAAGGCCTCGACCACGACCTTGTTGCCGCGACTCTTCTTGGGCAGCAAAGCCAGGCGCAATCCATCGCCGGAGCCCGTGTCGATGTGCACGAACCGGGTGCGTTGTCGGATATTGGAAAGCGATGCATCGAAGCGTTCGACCCTGTCGGCCTCGGCCTTGCCGGCGTAATCCCATAACAGGGATGCGGGCGACGGTGCGTCCGGGATCGCGACTCGCTGCGGCGATGCGGTCGCCAGCAAGCGCCCCAGGGTACGGTTGGCCGGCCGCAGATAAGTACGCGCGACGCGGTTCACCTGCTCGGCGTCGACTGTCTCCAGGCTATCGCGATAACGGAAGTACAAACGCCAATCGCCGACACTGATCGCGGGGGTAAGCGCCATCGCAAGCCGGCCGGCGTCGGTGACTTCGCGAGCGAAATTCTGCCGCAGAAGCTGTTTGGCCGCGTCGACTTCCGCGGCAAGGATCGGCCGCTTGTCCAGCCCTTCGACTTGAGTCAACAGAAGATTCTGGGTGGCCGCGAGGTCGGAGTCTTTCGCTAAAGTGGCGTAGGCCATCCACAGTCCCGGGGCTCGCAGCCACTGCGTGCTTGCGCCCGCGCTGACGGCATGCCGATTGCCTACCACCGTCGAGTACAGACGCTCGCCGACCGGACCCTGCAGGACTTCGCCCAGGATCTGCAGCGCCGCGGAATCGGCGTGCGTCGCCGCCGGCACGTGATACGCCGCCAGAAGCTGGCTGTAGCCGCCGACACGCCGCACCGTGACCTCGCGCTCGCCGGCTTGCGCGGGCTCGGCCGTGTACAGCGTCTGCATCGGCGCATGCGGCCGGGCGATCCTGCCGAAACGGCGGGCCGCCGAGCTCAAGGCCTGCGCCGGGTCGAAACCGCCGGCGATCACCAGGGTGGCGTTGTCGGGCCGGTACCAGGCGCGATAGAACGCTTGCAGCCGTTCGATGCGCAGGTTTTCGACATCGCTGCGCGCACCGATGATCCGTTTCCCGTAGTGGTGCCACTGATAGGCGGTGGAGGCCACGCTTTCGTAGAGTACGCCGGACAGATCGTCGTCGCGATTCTCCATCTCGTTGCGCACTACGGTCATTTCCCGATCGAGATCCTCGCGCGCGACGCGCGAGTGCACCATGCGATCGGCCTCCATGCCGAGCAACCAATCCAGCTTGGCGGCGTCGGCGGCGAACGAAGAATGGTAGTTGGTGTAGTCGGTCGTCGTGGTGGCGTTGGAGTCGATGCTGCGCTTGCTCAGTTCGGCGAAGATATCGGCGTGAGTGGGCGTGCCCTTGAACAGCATGTGTTCGAGCAGATGCGCCATGCCGGCTTCGCCGTAATTCTCGTGCGCCGAACCGACGCCGTAGACCAGATTGACGATCAACTTCGATTCGCTGGCATCGGGAAGCAACAGCACGCGCATGCCGTTGCCGAGCCGATACTCGCAGACCCCTTCCATGCAGGCGCCCGCGCTCGCCCCCTTGGGCAGTTTGAAGGCGCCGGGTTGCGCGGCGAGCGCGGGAAACGACGAGGCGGCGAACAAACACGCGGCCAATAACCAACGTTTATTTAATGCCATGGGCTTTCCTAAAATCTAACGAAACGCCCGATCGTTGCGGGCGAGGTTCGCGATAGACGGAAAGCCATCGGGTATAGTTCCCGCTCCCGGCCGCCACAAGTGTGACTGCGGAAGCCGAGCATTAATTAAACGCGCCCTATTCGCCTCCGCCGGAATCGGACTCGACGGCATTCGTTGATGGCGGAGAACTATCAATCCGCGAACTGGCTTCGGACTGTGCTGGCCCGTCGTTGATCGCTAGCGGGACAACGGCGCACCGACGTGCTCAAGTGCCGGGCGATCGAGAGTCGCCAATCCGAGTTCGGCGGTCTTGGACATGAGATCCACGGTCGCGCCGAATTCCGGCACGCAGGCGGCCCAGCCCAATTCATGCTCGATGCGAACACGCAGCCGGTCGGCCGCGTTCGGTTCGCCGTGTGTCACGAACACCGCGCGCGGGCGGACCGGGCCCGAACGCAGCCAAGCGATGATCTCAGAAGCATCGGCGTGCGCGGACGCCGACGCCAGCTGCCTGAGCTCGGCATTGATTTCGACCTCCTCCCCATAGATGCGCACACGGCGCGCCCCACCGGCCAAAAGCGCGCCGCGCGTGCCGCCTGCTTGGTAGCCGCACAGAATGATCGCGTTGAGCGGGTCTGGAGCGAACGCGATCAGGTGATGGAGCACGCGCCCGCCGGTCACCATGCCGCTGGCCGATACGATCACCATCGGCCCCTTGCGGCGATTGAGCTCTTTGGACTCCTCCGGGCTGTTGATGATCCGGGTGTTGCGATACATCTTTTCCAAAGCCGTTTCGTCTAGGCGCAGCTGACCGGAATACTGCCGGTACAGCGAAGTCACATCGGTCGCCATGGGGCTGTTGAGATAGATAGGTGCGGCGGGAAGCTCCTTGTCCTCCTGCAACTGCGCGATCACGTGCAGCAAGGATTGCGCCCGGCCGACCGCGAAGGCCGGGATCACGGCGACGCCGCCCCGTTGCAGCACGGGCTTCAGCGCTTCGCACAGCTCCTGCCTCATGCCGCCCACTGGATGCTCCCGATCGCCGTAGGTCGACTCGGCGACGATCCAGTCGCTTGCCGCCGGCGCGCTCGGCGGCTGCATGACCGGATCGCTGTAACGGCCGATATCGCCGCTGAAGGTCAGGCGCACGCCGCGGTATTCGAGGGTGACGGCGGCGGCGCCGAGGATATGTCCCTGGCTCCTGAAACGAGCGGTCACCCCGGGCACCGGTTCGAACGGCGTCTCGAACTCCCAGGCGCGCATCCGTCGCACGGCCGTATGCGCGGACGCCACCTCGTAAAGCGGCTCGGCCGGATGGTGCCTGGTCGTGCCGAGCCGGTTGGCGTCGCCTGCCTCCTCCTCCAACAGATGGGCAGAATCGGGAAGCAGGATTCCGCACAGCCTGCGCGTCGCCGGCGTGCACCAGACGACGCCGTCGAAGCCTTCGTCCACCAGCCTGGGCAGGTAGCCGCTATGGTCCAGGTGCGCATGCGTGAGCACGACCGCATCGATCGACGCCGGATCCACGGGGAACGGCGCCCAATTGCGCAAGCGAAGCGTTTTGTAGCCTTGAAACAACCCGCAATCCACGAGCAGCCGCTTGTCGCCGGCTTCGACCAGGTATCTGGAGCCGGTGACGGTGCCGGTCGCACCCAGGAAGGTCAAACGGAATGCGGAGGCTTCGGACGTGGCGATGCCCATGGCGCGTTACCTCTTTCGTGTATGGGTCGTGGATCCGCGAACAGTCCCAAGGCGACAACGCCATCGGTATCCGACTCGCCGGAGCGGACCGAGCCGGCGCGCGGACTCATCGCCCGCTCTTGCCCTCGACGTACCGAGGAAACGGGGCCGTGAACAGGGCCGCGGGCTGCAGGGCCAGATTGCAGTCCGACTGGCGGCGCGGCATTGATCTGGGTCAGCCCCCGGACGAAAGGAGTTGACCTGGATCAATGCAGCCGGCAGCCGCCGGCCTAGCCTGAAACGACCCTCCGGGAGCACGTCATGACTACCCAATCCTTATCCGCCTCAGACGTCATCGGTCCCGATACGCCGCGCTGGTCGGACACCTTGCGCGACGGCCGCCAGGTGACGATTCGCCCCATCGCCGCGAGCGACGGCGCGGCCGAACGCGAATTCATCGAACGACTGTCGGACCAGAGCCGGCGTTTTCGCTTCCTCGGACAGACCCGCCGCCCCAGCGACGCGTTCATCCGCCAGCTGACGGACATCGACTACACCCACGATGTCGCCTTCGCCGCGTTCGACAGCGCCGACGAAGGCAGGATCGTCGGAGTCAGCCGATACAGCACCGCGCAAGACGGATCGCAATGCGAGTGCGCGGTTACCGTCGATGACGAGTGGCAGAACAAGGGCCTGGGAGCGGTGCTGATGAAGCACCTGATTCAGGTCGCAAAGCTCCGCGGCATCCACAGGATGTATTCGGTCGACTCCGCCGAGAACCGGCAGATGCACGAGCTCGCCGCCTATCTGGGCTTCCGCACCGTGACCGACCCCGACGACGCCAGCCAGGTCATCCACGAACTGACCTTGTGAGGCCTGCCCATGGACCCGGCACTGTGGCCCGGCTTCCTGATGTGGTGCGCGATTTTCAACTACGGCCTGTTGCTGCTCGGATTCGTGGCCTTCGTGATGTTTCACGACGCCATGTATCGGCTGCATCGCCGCTGGTTCCAGCTCTCGGCGGCGCGCTTCGACGCGACGGCCTATCTCCTGTTCGGGCTGTACAAGATCGCGATCTGGATGTTCGTCATCGTTCCCTACCTGGTGCTTTGCTTCATCCGCTACACCCCGTATTTCTGAGGCCGGGCGGGTCGCGACGGGCCGGGCGACGGCCTCGCGCATGAGCGCCGTCGAGCCAGCGAGGACGAACGATATGGAATCCAGCCAGGGGGCCCGCGCCCACCCGACAGGGCTGTCGAGCGAAGAGGCCGCGCGCCGGCTGCAGGCCGGAGGGCCGAACCGGCTGCCGGAACCGGACCGTCGCAACTGGCTGCGCATCCTGGCCGGCGTGTTGCGCGAGCCGATGCTCCTGCTGCTGATCTTCGCCTCGGCCGTCTACCTGCTGTTGGGCGATGCCGAGGAAGCCTCAGCGCTGGCCGCTTCGGTCGCGCTCGTGATCGGCCTGACCGCGTACCAGGACTATCGCTCCGAACGCGCGCTGCAGGCCCTGCGCGAGCTGAGCACGCCGCAGGCGCGAGCGATCCGCGACGGCCTGGTCCGGTCGGTGCCGTCCTCGCAGCTCGTGGTCGGCGACGTGATTCTGGTCGCCGAGGGCGACCGCGTTCTGGCGGATGCGCGGGTGCTGGACGACGGCGACCTGATGCTCGACGAGTCCATGCTCACCGGCGAATCGATGCCGGTGCAACGTGGCGCCGCGGCGGCGGCCGAGCCGGACAAGAACCTCATCCATGCCGGCACCCTGGTGGTGCGCGGGCATGCCGCCGCTCGCGTGACCGCCATCGGCATCGCCACGGCGGTGGGCCGGATAGGCGAAGCGCTGCACACCTTGCGCTCGCCGCCGACGCCGATGCAGCGGGAAATCCGCTATGCGGTGCTGGTGTTCGCGGTACTGGGCCTCAGCGTCAGCGCGCTGGTCGCGCTGCTGTACGGCTGGACCCGCGGCGATTGGCTGCAAGGCCTGCTGGCCGGCATCACCCTGGCCATGGCCAATATCCCCGAGGAATTCCCGGTCGTGCTTACCGTGTTCCTCGCCTTGGGCAGCTGGCGCATGGCGCGCCGCAACGCCCTGATCCGGCGCGCGCCGGCGATCGAAGCCCTGGGGTCGGTGACCGTGTTGTGCACGGACAAAACCGGCACCCTGACCACCAACCAGATGACCCTGGTCGAGCTGGCGCGGGGCGACGAGCGCTCGAACCCGACGGCGCGACTCTCCCCCAGGCTGGCGGCGCTGCTCGATTGCGCCGGCCGCGCCTGCTCGGAGCACTCGTTCGACCCGATGGACCTCGCCATCCGCGCCGCCGTGGCCGGTTCGGCCGCGACCGCGCCGAGGACGGGAACGCACTGCGCCCGCGAATACCCGCTTTCCAAAGACCTGCCTGCGGTGACCCACGTCTGGCAGCTCCCCGACGAACCCGGCCTGGCGGTCGCCGCCAAGGGCGCGCCGGAAACCATTGCCGAGCTGTGCGCGCTGAGCCGCGAACAGCGATCGGCCGTGATGCAACTCGCCGCGGACATGGCGCGCCGCGGCTTGCGCGTCATCGCCGCGGCCTCGGCGGTCTGGCGGGACGGCCCTGCCTCGCTTCCGTCCACGCCTCACGGCTTTCGCTTCGAGTGGCGCGGCCTGCTCGGGTTCGAGGACCCGCTGCGAGCGGGCGTTCGCGACGCGGTCGCCGAGGCCCAGGCGGCCGGCATACGGGTCGTGATGCTGACCGGCGACCATCTCGATACCGCCCGCACGATCGCCGCGCAGGCCGGACTGCGACGGGCCGACGCCGCCATGCTCGGGAGCGAGCTGGAAGCGCTCGACGAGAAGACCCTGGCCCAGCGCGTGCGCGATACCGATGTGTTCGCGCGGGTGAAACCGGATCACAAACTGCGCCTGATCGATGCATTGAAGCGGAACCGCGAGGTGGTGGCGATGACCGGCGACGGCGTCAACGACGCGCCGGCGTTGATGGCCGCCCACGTCGGCATCGCGATGGGCAAGCGCGGCACCGATGTCGCCCGCGAGGCGGCGTCCATCGTCCTGCTCGACGACGACTTCGTCACCGTGGTCGAAGCGGTGCGCCAGGGGCGCCTGATCTACGACAATATCCTGCGCGCCATCCGCTACATCCTGGCCGTGCACGTGCCGATCACCGGCCTGGCGCTGCTGCCGCTGATCATCGGCGCGCCGATGATGCTGATGCCGTTGCACGTGGTGTTCCTGGAGCTGATCATCGACCCGGCCTCGGCGCTGGTGTTCGAGCGCGAGCCCGCATCGGCGCAGATCATGCAGCGGCCTCCCCGGCCGCCTTCGCGGCGTTTGCTCGACCTGCCGACCCTGTCGGGCAGTCTGGGCCGGGGCATGGTCGTGTTCGCGGCGGTGGCGGCCGTTTATTTCCTCGGGCGCGGCGACGCCCTGCCGACGCCGCAATTGGCGGCGCTCTCCTTCATCGCATTGATCTCGGGAAACCTCGGGCTGATCGTCGTCAACCGCGGCTTCGGCTATGCGCGCTGGTTCGGCCCGACCGGCAAGGCGTTCTGGATCCTGGTGGTGTCGGCGCTGAGCCTGCTGTTGTTGATCACGCGTTTCCAGGCGCCCGGCGCCTGGTTCCGCTTCGCGCCGCCTCCGCTCGGTCTGTCCTGCCTGGCCTTGCTCATGCCGCTGGCCGGATTGGCAGTGGTCGAGCTCGGCCGCAGCGGGCTCGCCCGCATGCGCCTTAGCCGCCAGCGCAGCGGCTGAGGCTCAGGGCCAGGGCAAGGCGGTCGCCACCGCGCACACGGATGCGATCTCGGCTTCTTCGTCCACGTCCACGCGCCACACTTTCGTCCGGCTCTGCGGGCTTTCGAGCCGCGCATCGCCGCGGACATTGGCCGCCTCGGCCAGGCCGATGCCGAGCCATCCCAGGTAAGCCGCGATCGAACTGCGCACCAACGGCGCGTTGGCGCCTATGCCGCCGGAAAATATCAGATGGTCGATGCCGCCCAGCCGGGTCGCCATGGCGGCGATGCCTTGCGCGGTGCGCAAGGCGAAGATGTCCAGGGCCAGGGCGGCCTCGACGCTGTCGGCGGCGAGCAGATCGCGCGTGTCGCCGCTGAGCCCCGAGATTCCGCGCAGACCGCAGTCGCGGTACAGCGCACGTTCGACCGCGTCGGCAGTCAGGCCGCCGCTGCGCAGCAGATAGAGCAGCGCGCCGGGATCGAGCGTGCCGCTGCGCGTCGCCATCGGCAAGCCATCGAGCGGCGTGCTGGCCATCGTGGTGTCGATGCTTTGCCCATCGCGCACCGCGCAAAGGCTGCAGCCGCTGCCCAGGTGCGCCAACACCGCGCGCTCGCGGCCGAGCGAGGGATGCGCGGAGCGGATCTGGCGCATGGCCGAAGCGAAGGCCAGGCCGTGGAAACCGTACCGGCGGAGGCCGAGTGCATCCCAGGCCCGCGGCACGGCCAGCCGGCGGGTGTTTGCCGGAAGGTTGGCGTGCCACACGGTATCGAACGCCGCGTATTGCTCGACGCCGGGCCAACGATCGGCGACGGCGTCCACCAACGTCAGCGCGGCCGGCTGATGCAAGGGCGCCAGGCCGGACAGGGCGCGCAACCGCTCGCGTTCGGCGGCATCGAGCACACGCGCCCGTGCGGCATTGCCGCCATGGACGATACGGTGCCCGACCAAGGCCGGAGCGGCGGCCAATTCCAGGGTGTCGATCGCCTCGGCGAACGCGGCGCCCAGGCCGGGATTGGGATTGGGATTGGGATTGGGATTCGAATTCGGATCGGGATCGACCCATGCGATCTGGATCCGCCGCGACAGTCGTGCCGACCCGGCCGCCGACGAGCCGCTCATCTCGTAGCGCGCCGCCTTGAGCGTGGACGAGCCGAGGTTGACGACCAACAAGGTGCGATCGCCCGGCTCAGTCATCGCTCTCGTCTCGCCACAAGTGCTCCGGCGCGCCCCGGCCCAGGGCGGCATCGTATTCCTGCGCGTCGAGCCAGGCCGCCGCGCTGCGCTTGAGCAGGGTGCCCGCGGCCAGGAGCGCATGAGCCCAGGTGCAGCGGTTGGCGAACATCAAGCCGTCGACGTCGAAGGTTCCGCCGCGATTGCGATAGCCCAGGGCGGCGGTGAGCGCCGGGCCGTCGTCGAGCCTGCGCAACGCGCCCAGGAACGGTTCCGGACGCGTGTGGGTGAGAAACACCCGGGGCCGACCGGGGATGAACCAGCGCCTGACGGTCTCGTCGTCGTGTATGTACTGCGCCTCTTCCTCGTCGCGCGGGGTCCTGAACCGTCCCGGCTCCGCGAGGTAGATCAGGTTCGTCGCCACGCCGCGCGAGCGCAGCCGGCGCCAGGCCCTGCCCGCGGCCGCCAACTGATAGGCCCCGGTGGCCACCAGGTCGATCTCCGCGTCGACCGATCGCTCCAGGAATGCGGCGCCGTCGTATTGCAAGGCCATCGCCTGCTCGGCATCCAGTGCGACCGGCACTTCGCGTTTCGGCACGACCAGGGCGAAGATCCTGCCGTGATCGGCATAGGCCGCCTGCAGCGCCGTGCACGCGCAGTTCGCGTCCGGCGGAAACACGATGCGTACGCAGTCCTGCATTTCCCCCAACAAGGCCTCGACCAGGGTCGGGTCTTGGTGCGACTGCTCGTTCTTGGCGTTTTCCCAGGTGTGCGAGGTCAGCACCAGCGGAACCGACAGCCAGCCGGGGGCCCGACCGGCGCGGCGCAACTGGCGAGCGAACGTCAGCTCCTGCCGCAGCGCGCCGAGCATTTTCACCGCGAAGGCTTCGTAGGTGACCACCAGGTTGATGCCGCCCTTGTTGGCCAGCGCCGCACACACCACCGCCTCTTCGTTGAGCGCGGTAATGACGCTGCCGGCATGAGATTCGGCCACGCCGGGCTCGGGCGATTGCACCCGATGCTTGAGCAGGTCCAGGCTGCGGTCCAGGCGATTGCTGCGCAGTTCGTCGGGATTTCCGACGCGCACGCGCAGGGCCGGGTTGGCGGCGGCTATCGCGACGAACTGCTCGTCCAGCGCCGCCATCGGCGAATGGGTTTCTCCGCGCGCGCGCCAGCGCGGCGTCGGCGACGCCGGCGGGCGCACCTGACGCGTGGCCAGGGCGTGGTCGCGCTCCAGCGGACGCCGCTGCTGGCCGTGGGTGGCCAGAACGCCGATCGCCTCGCGCAGTTCCGTTTCGGCCACGTGCAGTGTCGCGCAGGCGGCGTTGAACAGCTCGCGCGAGGCCTGGTCGCTGTGCGGATTTCCCGGCAACGGCAGGTTGTGCGCGCGGTTGCTGCCGGCGCCGGGGAAGCCGTAGCCCTTGGGCGCTTGCGCGATGCCGTAGCGCAACGGCGCGGCGGTGTCGAACCCGGCGGTGGCGAACGCCTCGATGCGGGTCTGCTGGCGCAACTCGATCTCGTGGATGCCCCAGGCGATGCTGGCCGGGTCGCGCCCGTCCAGTCCCACCGGCTGAAAACCGTTGAGGCGCAGATGCGCGTGCAGCCAGCGCTCGCCGCCTTCCTGCGCGATCTGGCTGCGCTGCTCGATCCGCCGCCCGTTGAGCACCATGATCGGCGAGACCAGCCCGCTGTCCTGCGGACGCCACCAACGCGGCGCCCAGTCGCTGCCGCGTTGCTCTTCGAACGCGCCGTCGCTGAGAAACGCCACCAGCCGCTCTCCCGGCAAGGGCGCGTGCACGTAGTGCAGTTCCGCGAAGCCGAGATAGCCGCCTTCCTGCAGGCTGCCGCCGGTGTAGGCGTTGACGTGCGAGCCCAACGGCGAGCTGGGATAGCCGTCGGCGGTGACGCCGCAGGCATAGAAATCGCCGACGAAGTCCGACAGGCGGCGGTCGTCCAGCCCGTAGCGTCCGGCGTGTTCGGGCGTCATGTTCCCGGTCAGCAGGTTCAACGCGTCCACGGCGGCGACGCAGTGCCCCTGGCCCATCAGCCAGGCGCGGGTATCGCCGGTCAGGGCATTGATCGCCAGATAGCCCGCATAGGCCGGCACCATGTTCAACGAACCGCCGGTGTGCCCTTCGGGATGGCGCTTGAAGTCGTCCGCGCCGAGCGGACTGCCGTCGAGGCGAACGCTGCGGGCATAGGTCATGTGAACGACCAGCCACATCGCGGCGCTGGCGATGCGGTCGGCGGCCGCCAGGCGACGATAGCCGGTGCGCGCATCGGGCAGGATGCGCTGGCCGACCAGGGTCTCGATCAACCCATGGACCCGCACCTGGGTCAGCGCGTCGTGGACGATCGCGCCGTAGCCTGCGGCCCAATGGGCGAAATCGCGATCGTTCGCGCGCCGCCCCGCCGCCTCGGCTTCGATCCGGCGCCGCAGCGGGGCGTCCAGCGCTTCGCTGGTGCCGCAGGCAAGGACGCATTCGTCCGGGGTCGCGTCGTAGATCATGGCTCGGTTCCTCTCTCGATCTTCGCCAACTGTCCGGAGACGGCGCGCGCGATCGGCCGGGCCAGGCCGATGCCGTTGCTGGGATGGCGGATGCTGTCGGTGCTGACGATGCGCTCCACCCCGGCCCGCTTCAGCAGCTCATGCGCGTTGTCGCTGAAGAGCGGATGGATGACCACGCACACCGGCGGCGGCAGCCCGAGCCGCCGCAGATGTTCGGCGGCCGCGATCAGGGTCCGCCCGGTCGAGACGATGTCGTCCACGAGCACCGGCGTCGCATCGCGCAAACGCTCCGGATCGGGGGCGCTGACCTCGACCTGACGGTCGCCGCGACGTTGCTTGTGCAGCACTTGGTACGGTATCCGCGCTGCGCCGGCGATGTTCGCCACCCATTGCGCGCTCTCTTCGTCGGGACCGACCAGGACCGGATCGCGAACCTCGCGCCGTATCCATTCGGCCAACTCCGGCGCCGATTCCACGCATGCGACCGGAATCCGGTAGAGGTCCTCGAGCGCGGCGATGCGGTGCAGGTGAGGGTCGACCGTCACCAGCCAGTCGACGCTCTGCTCCAGGAACCGGGCGAATACCCGGGCGGCGATCGCTTCGCCGGGACGGAAGCGCGCGTCCTGGCGCATATAGGCCAGGTAAGGCGCCGCCAGCCCGACGCTGCGCGCGCCGAGTTCTCGCGCGGTGTCGGCGACGAAGCGCAACGGCAGGGCCTTGCGATCCGCGCCGTCGAGGCTGGCGAAGACCACCACGTCGGCGCCCGCAAGCGTCTCCTCGATCCTGAGCAGCGACTCGCCATCGGGGAAATGCCGCCACTCGAGCGACCCCAGCCTGGCCTGCAGTTCCCGGCTCACCGAACCGGCCAGCCCGGCATCGTCGGGAAACGACAGCAGCACCGGCTTCATGACGGCGGGCTCCGCACGCTCAAGGTGTCCGGGTGCGCCGCGGCGTAATCCAGCGCATAAGCCAGCTCGCCCCTGGAGCCGGCATGGACCAGGAACAACGGCATCCCGCGTCGGATCGTGTCGCCCTGGCGCAGCGTGCAGACGACGCCGGCGGTCGGGGTGCGCGGCGCTCCGGCGAGCTTGGCGATACGCGCCAGTTGCCGATTGTTGATGCATGCCAGCACTCCGTCGGAGCGCGCGATATAGGGCTCGACGAAGCGTGCCCGCTCGGGCTCGCGAAAGCCGCCCTGGGCGCTGCAGATCGCCAGGAACTTCCTCAGCGCCGAGCCCGAAGCGAGCGCGCCCGCGGCCTGGTTTCGTCCGCTGCCGGGGGCGATGCCGGGCAACAGTTCGAGCACCGCTCCGGCCACGTCGAGCGCGCGCTCGCGCAGGTCGCTCGGCGCCTGCGGCGAGTTGCGCAACACCTCCAGCACATCGTGCGCTTCGAGCGCCGGGCCGATGCCGCGCCCCACCGGCTGGCGGCCGTCGCAGATGTGCACGCCTATGCGCAAGCCGAGCGCTTCCCCGACGAAGGCCAGGCGCCGGGCGATCGCATCGGCGGCGGCCATCGTGCGCACCTTGGCGGTGTCGCCCACCGGGATGTCGATCAATACATGGGTAGAACCCGCCGCGGCCTTCTTGGACAGGATGCTCGCGACCATCTGGCCGTCGCCGTCCAGGTCCAAGGGACGCTCTATCTGAATCAGGACGTCGTCGGCCGGGCTCAGGCGCATTTTTCCGCCGGAGGCCATGCAGCCGCCCTCGCGGTTCACCACGTCCCGCAGGGCCGCGATGTCGAGATCGACGACGGTCATGGTGGCCATGACATCGGCCGTTCCGGCGGGCGAAGTGATCGCCCGAGACGAGGTTTTCGGAATGCGATGGCCCAGCGCAGCGACGATGGACACCACGATCGGAGTGGTCCGGTTGCCGGGCAGGCCGCCGACGCAATGCTTGTCGAGCACCGGCCCCACGCCCCAGTCGATGCGCTCGCCCACCGAGACCATCGCGCGGGTCAGCGCGACCGATTCGTCCAGATCCAGCCGGTCGCCGGCGCAGACCGTCACGAATGCCGCCAACTCGATGTCGGACAATCTGGCGGTGAGCGTGTCGCGCAGCACCGCCTCGAACTGGGCCTCGTTCAAACGCTTTCCGAACACCTTGGCGCGCAGCACGCTCGCCGACCCCGGCGGTTCGGCATGGGCCAGGGTGGCGATGGCACCGGGCTCCGGCGCGAGCATTTGCCAGGCGGCATCGGACAACGCGGCCTCGTCCTTGCCCAGCCAGTCGCCGGTAACGATGTTCAGCAGAGCGACGACTTCGCGCTCGCCGCATTGCACGCTGACCCGGGTCAACGCGGCAAAGCCCTCGGCGCGCGACACCAGGCAATCCCGATGCAGGTACAGGACCGGTTGCCGATAGGTATCGATACCGGCTCGCCGCACCGGCAGCCGGGCGCTCGGCGGCTCGAAGTCGGGGCGCTCGTCGCGTTGGGTCGATCGCATGCCGGAGTTCCGAGAAAGCCCGGTCTCACCCTAGAGCGGTGGCGCGAACCGGCATTGATCTCGATCAATACAGGGGCACGCGCGGGCAATGAACGCCGTTCGGCATGCCCCCTGCTCCACTCTCGTCGCCTGGTCAGTTCCGCGCATGCGGGCGCTGTTCGATCACGCTTTTCAGTATCAGGCGGACGAGCGAGGCATCGCCCGCCGCCCGATGTTCGGTGACCTGCAGGACATAATCGTTACCGGGCCGGAACGCGAAACCTTCCACCTGAGCGCACAACCGCACCCAACCATCGCGGCCTCGTTCGACCACTTGGTACGGCAGGACGGGCTCCCGCCGACCGCACACTTCGCTGGATACGGCATATACGCGCTTCTCGACCGTAGTGCCCGCAATGTGCTCCTCGCCGCGGGGGCCGCCGTCGAGGAAGATCTGCGATACGCAGCCGGTCAGCGAAGCCGCCAACACGGGAAGCAATAGTCGGTTCATGATCGATACTCCCGGGTGGCCGTGGTGGAGCGGGATCGGCCCTGCAATGGAACGACTTGCGAACCGTCGTCACAGGCTAGGTCCGCCGCCATCGGTGAGGGCTGACCCAGATCAAACCGGAGGCATGCGCAACCGATCCCACGCTCGCCGGCAGGCTGCCGCGCCGCGCTTCGCTACCGACACGGTGGGCCGAACAGACGCTAGCGCCCGCCGCCGCTACGGAATATCGACAGCAGGAGCCAAATGCCGGCGAGCGAAGCTCCGGCAAAACCGACCAATCCGAACAAAGGCAGACCGAACAGTGTGGGACCGCCCTCGACCGTCATCGCGATGGACGAACCGACGATCAGCGCGGCGATGACCATGCTGCCCGCCAGGCGATTGGCCGAATGCGCCATCTGGCTGCCGAAGTCGCGCAGCTCGTCCATCCCGATATGCAGCCGCGCCCCGCCCGTACGCATCGCACGCAGCGCGCGCCGAAGATCCTGAGGCAACGTCGCCAGCACCTCGACGGTGTCCGCCAGCGACTGCACGCCGCGCCGCACGACCCGGCGAGGACGGAACCGTGCCGTCATGGCGCGGCGCAGGAAGGGCCGCGCCTGAAGCGCCATGTCGAATTTCGGATCGAGGCTGCGCCCCATTCCCTCCAAGGTAAGGCAGACCTTGATCAACAGAGCCAGGTCGGAAGGCAAGGCCAAACGATGCGATCGAAGCAAACTCACCACTTCGAGCAGCATCGCCGCCAGGTCGAGCTGCCCGAGCGGGACTCCGTGATAGCGGTCGATGAACGCATCGATGTCGATGGCCAGTTGCGCTTCGTCCACATCGGCCCGCCCGGTCCAGTCGAGCAATACCTCGGTGACGCGTTCGGGGGCGCGTTCGACCAATCCGAACAACAGGCTCACCACTTCCGCGCGGCGCGCTGGCGACAGTCGCCCCACCATGCCGAAATCTATCAGGGCGATGCGCCCGTCGCGCAACACGAACACGTTGCCCGGATGCGGATCGGCATGGAAGAAACCGTCGTCGAGCATCATTTTCAAAACGATCTGCGCGCCGGTGCGCGCCACCCGAGCGCGATCCAGTCGGGCGGCATCCAGTGCGGCCAAGTCGGCTACGGCAATACCGTCGACGAAGTCCTGCACGTTCATCCGTTCGCTGGTACAGAGCCAATGCACCGCCGGAACGACCAGGCGTTCGTCGCCGGAAAGATTGGCCGCGATACGCTCGGCATGCCGGCATTCGGCGGCCAGATCGAGTTCCCCCTGCAGCGATGCGTGGAACTGCCGCACCATGCCGACCGGATGGTAGCGGCGCATATCCGGGAATTTCGCTTCGATCTTGCTTGCCGCGTATTGCAACAGCCGCAAGTCGGCCTCGATGAGCGGTCGGATATCGGGACGCCGAACCTTGACGACGACCTCTCGTCCGTCGGGCAAGCGTGCCCGGTGTACCTGGGCGATCGACGCCGCCGCTAACGGCGAAGGATCGAGCCAGGCAAATGCCGCCTCTGGGACCTGGCCCAGCGCCGCCGACATCTCCGAGCGGATCGCCTCGAAAGGCACCGGCGGGACAGCGTTTTGCAGACGGCTGAACTCGGCGATCCATTGCGGAGGAAAGAGGTCCACTCGCGTCGCCAGGACTTGGCCGAGCTTGACGAACGTCGGCCCCATTTCCTCGAGCGCGCAGCGCACCCGCACATGCGGAGGCAGGGCCACCAACTCCTCGAGGTGCGCGAGCGGCAAAACCTTGCCCGCACGCGCGAGCGTCTGCGCAAGCCCCAGCCGGCGCGCCAGATCGCCGAACCCGTATCGCGCCAGGATGGCGACCAAGCTGTGCAAGCGGGCGAGGTCCTGGCTGGCGGTCAGCGTCTCCCACATGCGCGAGGGCTCCTCGTAGTGTCGCTGCAGCGCGAGCGTTGCCGCAGGGCGGTCAGCGCACGATGGTCAATGGCACCGAGCAACTGACCAGCACTTTGCTGGTCACCGAACCGAGAAACAGACTCTTCAGCGCCGAACGGCCGTGCGACCCCATGATCACCAGGTCGCATCGGTTGGCCTTGGCGAACTTGAGAATGGTGGCCGCCGGATCGCCGACCACCAGATGCTCTTCGCAAGCGGCCTTGGCCCGCTTGAGCATGGCCCTGGCCTTTTGGGTCGCCCCTTTGCCGTTGTCGGCGTGGTAACGGGCAGCGCCCTGCAACCCGAGGCTGAGCGCGACGCTGCGCATGAGCGGCTCATCGGCATACAGCAAGTGCATCTCGGGCGGTTCTTTGAGATCGCCCGCGAGTCTTATCGCATGGCGGACCGCGCGCAGCGCGGCGTCGCTGCCATCGACCGCGATCAGGATACGCATAACGTTTCTCCTCGAGGTTTGGATGCCGCCAGGATCCGACCGACGCTCGCCCAGCGTCTTGATCGAGATCAACGCAAGCGCCGGCTGTCGGCCCGGCCGCAGTCAGACAGGCCGGGCCGACCGCCAGCGGCTGGGCCGGGCCGCCGC
The DNA here is from genome assembly GCF_052045105.1 of Lysobacter sp. 22409. Classification (NCBI taxonomy): domain Bacteria; kingdom Pseudomonadati; phylum Pseudomonadota; class Gammaproteobacteria; order Lysobacterales; family Lysobacteraceae; genus Lysobacter; species Lysobacter sp. 22409. The sequence goes on from NZ_JBQEOE010000002.1 coordinate 42,955, forward strand.
GGTTCGCCTAGAAACTGCGTGCCCACATCACCGCCAGCCCCGCCATCGCCGGCCACAACAGCAACGGGTGCAGCAACGCCCTCGCCCAAGGCCGCACGGGCCGGTAGCCCACGCCATGGACGAAGCCCGCACAGATCGACAGCATCAGCGGGCTCAGCCAACCGTGCGCAGCCGTCGTCATCTCCCCGCCGCGCATCGCCGGCAGGAATAACAAGCCCAGGGACAGGGCCGATGCCAGCAGCAGCGAGACGGCGCGCGCCATCAGTCGTCCTCCAGCACTTCGCGGCGATCGCGCTCTTCGTCGCTGCGCAACTCGAACCACATGGCGTTGAGCACACCAAAACTGCAGGCCAGCGCAAGGCCCAATATCCAGGCGAAGTACCACATCAGTAGGCGCCTCCGGCGTCGTCTTGCGATTCCACATGGGCGCGCGTCACCGTGCCGCGCATGACCCGGAAAGCCCAGCCGGTGTACGCAAGGATCAGCGGCAGGAAGATCGCCGCGGCGACCAGCATGATGCCGAGCGTGCGTTCGCTCGACGAAGCGTCCCAGACGGTCAGACCGTGCCTCGGATCCGTCGCAGAAGGCATCAGGAACGGAAACATCGCCAGGCCCGCGGTCAGGACGATGCCGGCCACGGCAGTTCCGCTGGCCAGGAAAGCCATCCATCGTTTGCCGATCAGCACCACGGCGATCAATGCCGCCACCGTCGCCACCGGCACCGCGCTCATCCAGGGATTCAGGGCATAGTTCGCGTACCACCCGCCATCGATCATAAGCACGTGCTTGATCAGAGGATCCGACGGCGCATCCACGCGCATGCCGCCGACGATGGCCGGCGCCGGCAGGAAACGCAGCCACACGCCTGCCCCAACGAAGGCCGCCGCGGCCACGGCCGCGGCGATGCGCGCAATCCGCCTGGCGCGGGCGCCGACCGGGTCTTCGACCCGCATGGCAGCGAAACACGCGCCATGCATCACCAGCATGGCCAGGCTGATCAGGCCGGCCAGCAGCGCGAAGGGCCGGAACAGGCCGATGAAGTCGCCGTCGTAGATCGGCAGCAGTTCCGGGGTGAAATGGAACGGCACGCCGAGCAGCAGATTGCCGAACGCGACGCCGAACACCAGCGACGGCACCGCGCCGGCAATGGTCAGCGCCCAGTCCCAGGCTTCGCGCCATCTCGCCTGCGGCAGGCGGTTGCGGAAGGCGAAGCCCACCGGCCGCAGAATCAAGGCCACCAACAGCAGCAGCATGGCGAAATAAAAGGACGAGAACGACGCGGCATACAGCAACGGCCAGGCGGCGAACACGGCGCCGCCGCCGAGAACGAACCAGACTTGGTTGCCTTCCCAGTTGGGCTCGATCGATTCCAGCGCCATGCGCCGCTCGACGTCGTCGCGACCGATCAAACGCAGGATCGCGCCCAGGCCCAGGTCGTAGCCGTCGGTCACGGCAAAGCCGATCAACAGCACGCCGAGCAGCACCCACCAGATCTCGCGCAGTAGCGAGTAGTCGATCAGGTCGATCATGGCGCAGTCCTCAGCGGCAGACGGCGTTCGGCGGCCTCGCGCGACGCCGGCCAGAACCTCAGTTGGTCGGGCCCGGAACGGATCGCCCGCAGCATCAGCATCACGTCGACTACGGCCAGACCGGTATAGAGCACGACGAATCCGACCAAGCTCGCGAGCACTTGCGTGGAGCTGGTCGAGGACACGCCGAGGAAGGTCGGCAGCACACCGTCGATCGCCCATGGCTGGCGGCCGTACTCGGCGACGATCCAGCCCAGTTCGGCCGCGACCCACGGCAGCGGCAGGCTCCACAAGGCCACCCGCAGGAACAGCGGCCGTTCCAGCCGTCCACGCGCCGACAGATAGAAAGCGCCAGCGAACAGCACGATGAAAAAGATGCCCAGGCCGACCATGATCCGGAACGACCAGAACAGCACAGGCACGTTCGGTACCGTGCTCCAGGCCGCCCGCTCGATGACGGCCTCGTCGGCCAGCGCCGGATCAGCGACGTAGCGCAGGGTCAACAGGCCGAAGCCCAGATCCTCGCGCAGCGCCAGAAAAGCGGCGGCCTTGGCCGGGTCGTCCCGGTCGGCGCGCAGCTCGCGCAGGGCCGCGTATGCGGCGATGCCACTGCGAATGCGCTGGCGATTGCCCTCGACCAACTCGTGAATGCCGGGAACTTCCTTGTCCAGCGATCGCGTCGCGATCAGGCCCAGCGCCCATGGAATACGCACCGCGTGCGCGGTCTCGCGGCGCTCCATATCGGGCAAGCCGAACACCGTGAATGCGGCCGGCGCCGGATGAGTCCTCCATTCCGCCTCGATCGCTGCGACTTTCATCTTCTGGTTTTCGGAAGCCGTGTACCCGCTTTCGTCGCCGAGCACCGCCACCGACAACGACGCGGCCAAGCCGAAGCTGGCGGCCACCACCATCGAACGGCGCGCGATCTCGACGTTGCGCCCCCGCAGCAGATACCAGGCGCTGATCGACAGGACGAACATCGCGCCGGTCACATAGCCGGCGCTGACGGTATGCACGAACTTGGCCTGGGCAACCGGATTGAACACCACCGCGGCGAAGTCGGTGATCTCCATGCGCATGGTCTGGAAATTGAACTCCGACCCGACCGGGTTCTGCATCCATCCGTTGGCGATCAGTATCCACAAGGCCGAGAGGTTGGCGCCCAGCGCGGTCAGCCAGGTGACGGTCAGGTGCTGCAACTTGCCAAGTCGGTCCCAGCCGAAGAAGAACAGGCCTACGAAGGTGCTTTCCAGGAAGAAGGCCATCAGGCCCTCTATCGCAAGCGGCGCGCCGAATATGTCGCCGACGTAGTGCGAGTAATAGGCCCAGTTGGTGCCGAACTGAAACTCCATGGTGATGCCGGTGGCGACGCCCATGGCGAAGTTGATGCCGAACAACATGCCCCAGAAGCGGGTCATCTGCTTCCAGATCACCCGATCGGTCATTACGTACACGCTTTCCATGATCGCGATGATCAGGGCCAAACCGATGGTCAGCGGCACGAACAGGAAGTGGTACAGCGCGGTCAGCGCGAATTGCAATCGGGACAGATCGACGACGTGTAAGTCCGGCATGGCGGTTCACCTAGTGGGTAACAGGCGTTGGTCGACCGCGGCATCGTCGATATGCGGGCGGTGCGACGGCGAGAAAAACAGCAGATACAGCACGACCAACAGCGCCAGCTTCGCCGCGATGGTCGCGGCGATGCTGCGCAGCAGCGTGCGCGTGGGCCGCGACGGCGCCTGCGGCCCGTGCACGGATGCCCGCGGCGGGCCGGGCTCGGTCACCGCACGCGCACTCGGTTGTCTACGTCCTTGACTCCGGCGACCAGCCAGGCCGCGTCTTCGACGGTGTTGCGCGCCTGCCAATCCTCGACCTTGCCCTTGAGGGTCACCTTGCCGGTCTCGTCGACGTCGACGCGTATGTTCGAGGCTTGCACGTCGGCGCGCCGGTGCATCGCGTCCTTGATCGAACGTTTGACGTCCTGCTTGCAGGAGATGCTACGGATCGCGATCTTGTTGTCGATATTGATGACACCGGCGAGGCAACGCAGGTCGTTCTCAATCTCGCTGCGCTGGAACTGCCAATCGACGGTGCCGGTCAAAGTCAGGCAGCCCTGGTCGACGGCCACCTTGACCGCGCCCCTGGGCAGAGTGGTATCCCACTCCAGCACGTCGGCGGCGCGCTTGGCCAGCACCTCGTCGGAAACATGCGAATCGGGCGGGCTGCGCACTTCGAGGTCGAGCACCACCCCGCGCACGCCCTTGACCCGCTCGACCGCCTCGGCAACCGCGATCTTGTCGGCGAGACTGTGGACATGCCCGGTCAGCTTGACGATGCGTTCATCGACGCTCACTCCGATGCCCGATGCGTCGACCCGCGGGTCGAAAGCCAATTCTTCCAGGACGTATTTGCGCAACCGCTCGCTGTTCATGGGCGACTCCGGATAAAACCCGAGGCCATTACGCCCAAGCCGGCGACCGGCCGGCTTGATCCAGATCAAGTGCCTGCCGCATCGCCGCAGTCCGGCCTACACGGCCTATGCGGGTTATCCAGGTGTCACGCCGCGCGTCCCGACGCCGAGCGTTGACCCAGATCAATACGCGCGCTCTGCGCCGGATTGGAATGAGGGCGACGCCGATCGCGGCTGCGGAGAATGCTCATGTACAAGGACCTGATGATCCCGATGACCGGCAGCGACGGCGACGCCGATGCGTTGACCTTGGCCATGGCGCTGGCGAAATCGAACGACGCCCACCTGACGGCGCTGGAAATGGTCGACTTGCCCATGCCGATGACCCATCCTTGGGGGCTGACGCCCGACGCGGCAACCGCCGATCTCCACGCGGTCTTGCGAGAACGCGGCCAACTCAACCTCGCGAAGCTCAAACTGCGGCTGGCGTCCGAATGCGCTTCGGCGGAAGCCTTGCTGATGGAAGCCCTGTACTCCGAGGCGCCTCGCTTGGCCGCCAAGCAGGCCTACGACGCCGACCTCACGATCGTCGCTGGCGCCGTCGGCGATACGGTCGAGTCGATCGTGCCGCACGACTATTTCGTCGCCCTCCTGCTCGAATCCGGGCGGCCGGTACTGGTGGTTCCGCCGCGCTGCGTCCTAACCGTGCCGCCGCGCCGCGTGGTGATCGCCTGGCAACCTACCCGCGAAACCACGCGCGCCGTCCACGATGCACTGCCACTGTTGGCGGCCGCCGAAACCGTGGAGGTGCTGACGGTGGAAACCGACGATGGCCAGGATATCGAGCCGTCCGCACGCCGGATCGTCGAGCATCTGGGACGCCATGGAATCAGGGCTTCGCGCCTCGCACGGCCGGCCCTCGGGCAGACCGTCGCCACCGCGCTGCTGTATTACTCGCGCGAAATGCGTGCGGATCTGCTGGTAGCGGGCGGTTACGGGCATTCGCGCTTGCGCGAGTGGGCGCTGGGCGGCGTCACGCGCGAGTTGCTGATCGCGTCCGACCTTCCCGTTCTGTTCGGGCACTGACATGGCCGGCCTTGCGGGTGTCCACCGCCTGTCCTTCTCAGGCGTCCGCCATGCATCGCGTTGATCCGCCTTCTTCGGAATCCGCCGATCTCGAAGCGGCGCTGCGGCTCCAGTTACGATGGATCGAAGACGATGTCGCGGCCACCCTGCTCGGCCCCGAAACCGCTCCGGCCGCGGCGCCGGCGCCGGTGGACGCAGTCGAGCAGCGTCCATCCGCCGCCGCGGCACCGGACGAACGCACTGTGCTTGCGCGCCTGCGCCATCGATCGGCCGCATTGCTACGGAAATTGTGGCGAAGGTTCTGACGCCCCACCCGCGGCGTGTCCCGCAGCATCCGCGCGGAACCTTCGCTCAGCCGACGGCCTGGACCGCCCCACGGGCTCCTGTCGATACGCAGACCGGCGCGTCGATCCACGGCTGGACGGCAGCGCGAATCGCACGCGCGGCCAGTTGCAGCCCCGATCCTTCGCGTTCCAGTGCGGTCGTCTCCGCAGTCCGTGCCGGTTCCAATGCATCGCTCGCACCGTTGGCCAGGCAGGCCAGTTCCGGGTGCGACTCGACCCGGGTCAGGGATTCATAGCGCAGGTTTCGCGCTGCCGCTTCCGCCAGCGACGCCGGCAAGCCCCGATACATCCATAGCCCGGCAAGCCCGACGCCGCCGGCTGGGCTGCCGCGCTCCTCGGCCAATTGCAGCGCGCCGTGCAGGCAGCCGAACGCCAGACTCCGCGCGATCGCTTGCGCTACGGCGGGAGAGCGGCCCGAGGTGTACGCCAGACCGAGACGGTCCAGTGCATCGCCGACCCCTATCATGCCGATGCAGAGCCGCAGCGGCTGATCGTCGCCGGGGCCATAGGCCATCGCCGCATCGTCGAGCATGCGCACCGCCAGGGCGGCGGCCGCGCCGAAGCGCTTGTGATCGAAACGGGCCTGGCGCGTGTGCGGATCGGAGACGAAGACCCCGGCGTTGACCACCGCCTGCGGTTCGCTCAAAGGCGGAACCGGCGTGTCGGTGCCTGCGTAGCGCAGCAGCCGAGGGTCCGGCAGTATCTGCCAACTTCCGAACGCGAACGCGTAACGGCTGCACCAGTAAGCGCCGCCATTGCCTTCGGTCGCGGCGAGCGCCTGGGCGACCCTTTGCCAGGTCGCATCGATGGTCCGATCGCATAGCCGATCGCCGCTGCGCCAGCGGAAGCGGCTGTCCCAGAGGTCGACCGCATGCGGGTCGGTGAATCGCGTGAGAAGGGTCAAGGCGGTTCCTGACGGCTCGATGCCGGATGGTCTGCGCTGTCACTGTGCCCTCGCCGGGCAGCTCCGCCTTGACCGGGATCAAGCTTGCCGCTTCGCCGCGCTCGCGAATCGCCGGGACGGAAAGGGGCTGTTACAAAACGTTACCGGCGGTTACCGGTTTGGAATCGTCCGGCACGCCGGCATGGCTAGCCTTGCCTCAACCCCGTCGCGGAATGCCGCCATGTTGCTCGATACCCTCCAACGCTCAGAGCCGTCCAGCGAGACCTGCTTCGGCGCATCCTCGAGCGGACGCGCCCACGAGACCCACAGCCTGGAGCGGTTGTTGCAGGCTTGGCCCTTGCAGCGCCGCCGGGTCTGCGCGAAACAGTACGTATTCCGCGCGGGACAAGCCCGGCACGCCCTGTATCTGGTGCATGCCGGCTTCTTCAAGACCGCCGTGGTCAGCGAAGACGGTCGCGAGAAGATCACCGGATTCCGCATGCGCGGCGACCTGCTCGGCCTGGATGCCCTGGACATGCCGACCTACGCCTGCGACGTCATGGCGCTGGACACCGGGGAGCTCTGGGAGTTGCCGTATGCCCGGCTGCGCGACGAACTGCCGCAATTCCAGGAACGCGTCACCGCGCTGCTCGCCGGCGAGATCCGTCGCGACTGGAGCTGGATGCTGACCCTGGGCACGCTCGGCGCCGAGCAACGCGTCGTTACCTTCCTGTTCGACCTGGCCTCGCGCCTCGAACTATTGGGGTTCAGCCCGAACCGCCTGCAACTGCGCATGACGCGCGCCGAACTCGGTAATTTCCTGTCGCTGACCCTGGAAACCGTCACCCGCGTGCTTTCGCGGCTGCAGGCCCGGGGCCTGATCGGCGTCGCCGGGCGGGAGATTTGCATCAAGAACCGTAACGGCCTGCAGAGCGTACTGCGCAACGACACGGCCTATCACTGAGGCGCGGCACGCTCATCGGCCAGCGGATCCAGCGCCCGCGCGACCGCCGCGGCCAATTGCTCGCGCCGGTAAGGCTTTCGCAGCAACTCGAAGGCTTCCGCCGTCGTCGCTGGCTCGGCGGCAGCGTCGGTTTCGTAGCCCGAGGTCAGCAATATCGGCAACCGCGGCCGCAACCCCCGCGCGGCGATGGCCAGTTCCTTGCCGTTCATGCCTTCGCCGAGCATGACATCGCTGAACAACAACGCGATCGATTCGTCGTCCGACAAGTGCTGCAGCGCAGCTTCGGCGCTTGCGACCGCCAGCACCCGATAGCCGGAAGAACGCAGGAACGCCACTGCGATATTGCGCACCGCCCCGTCGTCCTCGACGACCAGCACGGTCTCTCCCTTGCCTTGGGCGCGGGTCGCCGCGACCGTCGAGGCGGCCGCAGCGAGCGCCTTTGCGGCCGGAAGAAACAACGCCACGCGAGTGCCGTAGCCCAGGGTGCTGTCGATGCGCAGATGACCGCCGCTCTGCTTGGCGAAACCGTAGGCCATGCTGAGTCCCAGCCCGCTGCCCCGCCCGGCTTCCTTGGTGGTGAAGAACGGCTCCATCGCGCGGGCCAGGATTTCCGGCGCCATGCCGCGCCCGGTATCGGTCACGCTGATGCGCACATAGCGGCCGGCAGCGAGTTCTCCGTCGCCGGCATGATCCCCGACCTGGTGCACGCCTGCCTCGACGGTGATCTCGCCGCCGCGCGGCATGGCGTCGCGAGCATTCAGGGACAGGTTGACCAGCGCCGCGTCCAGTTGGGTCGGATCGACGTAGGCCGGCGGCAGATCGTCCTCGCAACGCACGTACAGGCGCACGCTGTCGCCCAGAGTGCGTTGCAACATCGTTTCGACGTCGCGCAGCAGCGCCGGCACGGCGACGGCTTGCGGCATCAGTCGCTGCCGACGCGCAAAAGCCAACAACTTTCCGGTGAGTTCCGCGCCCCGGCCTACCGAACGCAAGGCGCTGGCGATCAGCTCGCTGGCCTCCGGCTTCTGCTCGCACTCCATCTCCAGCAGTTGCAGGCTGCCGGACAAGACCGTCAACAGGTTGTTGAAATCGTGAGCGATGCCTCCGGTCAGCTGACCGATCGCGTCGAGCCGTTGCGAATGGGCCAATTGTTCTTCGGTACGCCGCCGTTGCACGAAAGCCGCGATCAGGTTGGCCACCGATTGCAGCAAGTGCAGCGCGTCGTGGTCGAAGTGGCGCGGCTGCGACGACACCACCAGCAGCGCGCCCATCGGACGCCCGCGGTCCGACAGCGGCAGCAAGGCCGCGCTGCCCGAGCCCGCCGCGACCAGCGGAAAGCGGCCGCCGGCATCGTCGGCGAGGTCCTCGACGACCAGAGTCTCGCCCTCGGCTATGCGTGCGAGCAGCGCTTCGCGGTCGAAACCGATCGGCGAGCGCGAAGCCGCGGCGGCTTCATCGAGCCCGATCGAGGCCCGTGTCGCTACGCTCTGACGATCGTCGGCGACGAACACGACCGCGACCACCGGGGTATCGAGCGCGGCCGCCAACAGCGCCGGGACGTGGTCGACCACTGCGGACTCGTCCTGAGCCTCGAGCGCAAGTTGGCCGATTCGCGCGGCCAGCGCATCGTAGCGGGCGCGTACCAGGGCCTGGCGGGCCCGTTGCGTCTCGGAGATGTCGCGCACCGATGCCAAGTAACGCGGCCCCTGGCCGCTGTCGATCGGACTGAGCGCGATCTCCACCGGAAACTGCGCACCGTCGAGCCGCTGACCGATCAGGCTCTGACCGGTCACCCCCATCGGTCGTACGTGCGGTTGCCTCATGTAACGCGCACGGTGATCGCGATGGCGATCGCGCGCGGACGCAGGAATGAGCTGCTCGATGGCGACCTGTTCCAGGCCGCCTTGTGGATACCCGAACAGGCGCTCGGCCTGCGCGTTGGCCTGCACGATCCGCCCGTCGCCGTCGACGACGATGAGCGCGTCCGGAACGGCTTCGAATAAGCCCGGAAACAGCGTGCTTTCGCTCATGCGTTGCGAACCTCGGCCGCGAACAGATAGCCGGCCCCACGCACCGAGCGTATCAATCGCGGCTCGGCGGGATCGTGTTCGATCTTGCGCCGCAGCCGGCCGATGCTCACATCGATGCTGCGGTCGAACGGGCCGGCCTGCCGACCGTGCACTCGGGTCATGAGCTCGTCGCGGCTGAGCACCTGCCGGGGTCTTTCCAGCAATGCCTTGAGCAACTCGAATTCGCCGGTCGTCAAAACCACCTCGGCCCCGGCGGCATCGGTCAGGCGTCTTGCCCCCAGATCCAGGCGAAACCCTTCGAAAGCCAGTCCGGCGGCTGTCGCCATCGCTGACGCCCGGGTGGTGGAGCGGCGCAACACCGACCTGGTTCGCGCCAGCAGCTCGCGCAGGTCGAACGGCTTGGTCACATAGTCGTCGGCACCGAGTTCCAGCCCCACGACGCGTTCGACCGCCTCGCCGCGCCCGGTGATCACGATGACCGGCCCTCGCCACTCGGTCTGCAGGTGCCGTAGAAGCGACAGGCCGTCCTCGTCCGGAAGCCCCAGATCCAGCAAGATCAGCTCGACCGTCTCCGAAACGATCAACGCACGCGCCCGGGCCGCGCTCGAAGCACCGATCACCCGATAACCGTTCGCGCCGAAGTATCGCGACAACAAGGCGACGATGTCGGCATCGTCGTCGATTATCAGCAGCCTGGGCAGGGGACCCGCCGAGGAGGTCGCGCCCTTCGCTTCCGATGGCATGGCGGTCGTTGGACTCGTAGGAAACGTGGAAAGAATGGGCCGATCCGGCGGCGCCCGCAAGCTCGGTCGGCGTCGATTGATCTATATCAAGGCATCCATGGCGCGCCTGGCCCAAAGTCGAGAACGACTCAGTCCGAGGGACGTTCGATGGACGGTACGATGCGAGCGGCGGTCGCGCACCGCCTGGGCGTTCCGCTGACGGTCGATCGCCTGCCCATTCCCACGCCCGGTCCCGGCGAGATTCTCGTCAGGATCCGCGCAAGCGGCGTCTGCCACACCGATCTGCACGCGGTGCAGGGCGATTGGCCGGTCAAGCCCGCGCTGCCTTTCATTCCCGGGCACGAAGGCGCGGGCACGGTCGCCGAGGTCGGGGCCGGAGTAAAGCACCTGCGTCCGGGCGATTCCGTCGGCATCGCCTGGCTGCACCACGCCTGCGGCCGCTGCGAGTACTGCATCACCGGCTGGGAAACGCTGTGCGAGCTTCAGCGCAACAGCGGCTATAGCATCAACGGCACCTTCAGCGAGTACGCGATCGCCGATGCGGCGTACGTCGCGGCCCTGCCCCACCGCTGCGACTTCGTCGGTCTGGCCCCCATTCTTTGCGCCGGCGTCACCAGCTACAAGGGCATTCGCGAGACCGAGGCGCGTCCAGGAGAGTGGATCGTCATTTCCGGCATCGGCGGTCTGGGCCATCTGGCGATCCAGTATGCCCAAGCGATGGGCCTGCACGTGGCCGCGATCGACGTGCGCGAAAGCAAGCTCGAACTGGCGCGTTCGCTCGGCGCCGAGATCGTCGTCAACGCCAACGATCTCGGCGCGCTGGAAGACGTACGCCGAGGCACCGGCGGCGGAGCGCAAGGCGTGCTGGTCACCGCCGTTTCGCCCAGCGCCTTCGCCCAGGCGCTCGGCATGGTTCGGCGCAAGGGCACGATCAGCATGGTGGGGCTTCCGCCCGGAGAGTTCGCGACCCCGATCTTCGATGTGGTGCTCAAGCGCGTCACCCTGCGCGGCTCGATCGTCGGCAACCGCCAGGACCTGGCCGAGGCGATCGCGATAGCGGCCAGCGGCAAGGTCGAGGCCATGGTCGAGCCCTATCCGCTGGATCAGGTCAACGCCGTACTCGACCGCCTGCGGGTCGGCGAAATCGAAGGGCGTGCCGTGTTGGATATGAGCCTGGTAGCCTGACGTGGCGTCTTGGCTTACAAGTCTGTCGCGATGAACCTTTTCTCGCCCGAGATCAATGGCTTGGTCGTCGCTCTGGGCATCGGCTTGCTGGTCGGCCTTGAGCGCGAGCGTGCCAAGGGCGGCGGTCCGCTGCGCGAGCCCGCCGGCATCCGCAGTTTTATCCTGTGCAGCTTGGCCGGGGCGGTCGCCTCGAGTCTCGGAGGCATGGCGTTGTTGGTCGCAGGCGCGTTCCTGGGCGCGCTGGTCACCGCCGCCTACCTGAGCACGCGCGATCACGACCCGGGGCTCACTACGGAAATCGCGCTGCTGGCCACCCTGCTGCTCGGCGCCCTATCGATGCGGTCGCCGGCCACGGCCGCTGCGTTGGGCGTTATCGTCGCGGTCGTGTTGGCCAGCCGACAGCGCCTGCACCGCTTCAGCAAACACGTATTGACCCGGCAGGAATTGCACGATCTGCTGCTCCTGGCGGCGGCGGCCTTCGTGGTCCTGCCGCTGCTTCCGGATCGGAGCATCGATCCCTGGGGTTCGCTCAACCCGCGCAGGCTGTGGATTCTGGCAGTCGCCGTGATGGCCATCGGCTCGGCAGGCTATATCGCCTTGCGGTTGTTCGGGGCCAGACTGGGTTTATCGATCGCCGGGTTGGCCGGCGGCTTCGTTTCGAGCACAGCGACTATCGCCGTAATGGCCGATCGCGCTCGCGCGACGCCGGAGCTAGCCCCCACCGCCGCCGGCGCGGCGCTGATGTCCAATGTCGCCACGGTCGTGCAGTTGGCTGTCGTGATCGGAGCCTTGTCGCCCGCGATGCTCCATTGGGCTACGCCGGCCCTGGTGGCGGCGGGCATCGTCGTGGCCGCGGCGGCGTGGCTATCGGCCGCATCGTCGCCGTCGACAGCGGCTCCGGTGCGAAAACCGATTTCCAAGCGGCCGTTCGAACCGCTGGCGGCGCTGCGCTTCGTCTTCCTGCTCGCCGCGATCATGCTGGGCGCCGCCATCGCCCAGGCGTATCTCGGCGCAGCCAGCCTGCCCTGGGTATTGACCGCCTCCGGATTGGCCGACGTGCACGCCGCCGCAGCGTCGGCCGCTCAGTCGATGACGCGTCTGCCTGGCGATGCCGCTTTGGCGCAAGCGGGGCTGATCGGCGCATTCGTCGCGAACTCGACGGTGAAATGCCTGGTCGCCGCGATCAAAGGCGGCCGACGCTTCGCACTGCGGCTGATCCCGGGCATCGTCGCGATGACGACTGCCTTTGCGTTGGCCGCTCACCTGGCCTGAAGCGCGGGCACCGGCTCGATCGCCCCGTCACGGCTGGCGCGCTTGCCGGGCCAGCAGTTCGTAACGCTGCCGGTAGAGATCCAGAGTTGCCTCGTCCAACTCCTCCAAGTCCATCAATCCGTTGCTGGCCGCTTCGGTGACGCGGATCAATTCGTCGAGCTTGATCTGAATCGCCTCGGTGTCGCGACTCTGGGTGTTCTGGATGAGAAAGACCATCAAGAAGGTGATCACGGTGGTGGCGGTGTTGATGACCAACTGCCAGGTATCGCTGAAATGAAACAAGGGGCCGGTCACCAACCACGCCAGGATGATCGCGACGGCTGCCGTGAATGCCAACGGCCGTCCGGCGAAGCGCGCCGACAGCTTTGAAAACCGGTCGAATGCAGGTATCCAGCCCATGACGTCCGCCTCGCACTCTTCGCTTCTTGGAAAACGCCGCCCGGCTCGATCCGGTCACAAATACAGTTCATGGATCACTTGACTGACATTGTCGGGATCGATTCGCACATGGAAACCGAGATAGATCGCGAGATCGCGCATTTGGACGTTCTCGGCCAGATCGATCGAGGACATGCGGCGGATGCCGCGCTGCCGCGCAATCTCGATCAGATGCTTCATCAACGCACTGCCCAACCCCTTGTTCTGCCAGTCGTCGAGCACCGTGACGGCGCATTCGCAACTGTTTCCGTCGGCCAAGGCACTGTAACGGCTGACGCCGACGATACGCTCCGCGCTGCCGTCCGGCACCGCCGCGACGAACGCCACTTCGCTCGCCGGGTCGATATCGACGAGCCGATCGATGAGCTGCTCTCCCGGGCACTTGATCTGACCGAGAAAACGGAAGCGTCTGGCTTCGGAAGAAAGTGCTTCCAGAAAGTTCCGTTCGGCGGTTCTATCCTGCGGCGCGATCGGCCGTATCAGCACTTGGCTGCGGTCGCGCAGCGTCTGCGACCAGCGACCGGACAGCGCCGGCAACGAAGCGGAGAAAGGGGTGGATGACGTATTCACGGAGAGCTCCTGCGACCGGTTCGTACCGCACGTTAGCTCTCCGACGGCCGGGCCCATTGACCTGGATCAAGCACGAAACGGCTATCGGCCACCAATTTGACCGACATCAACACCGCCAGGACCGAGGCAATCAGGATGAACACGGCGAAACGGAGACGGCAGCATGTTCAAGGACATACTGGTTCCCTTATTGATGGGCGACATCCCCTGCCCGGCTCTGCGTGCGGCCTGCGCTTTGGCATCTACGTGCGACGGCCAGGTAACCGCCTTGGTGGGCGTCAGCCAGATCGCTCCGGTCGCGCAGGCCTGGAAGCACTATCCACCGGGGATCTATCGGAACATGCGCGAGTGCGCCATGGCCACCACCCAGGCCATGGCCGACGCTGCGCGACGCTGGATGGTCTGCGCACAGGTGCATTTCGAAATAAGCCAGTCGCAGGAGTTCTGGTGCACGCCGGGCGAAATCTGCATCGGACCGGCGCGCCGGTCCGATCTCATCGTCCTAGGGACCATCGACGGCGACGAACGCGAAGCGCGGCAGCGCCTGCTGTCCGAGATATTGCTGGGATCCGGGCGGCCGGTGCTGATCATCCCGCCGTCCGCCCCGCCCCCGACCAGCTCCGGCAAGACCAGTTCCGGCAAGGCGGTGATCGCTTGGAAATCCTCGCGCGAATCCGCGCGGGCGCTGCACGACGCGCTGCCGTGGTTACGGCAGATGCGCTCGGTCGATCTGTTGATGGTCGACGAAGAGCACGAGGCCTCGAATCGTCATTGCCTCGATGCTTTGATGATCGGCCATCTCGAGAACAACGGTATTCAAGCGCGCCTGGTCAGGCGCCGGGCATCGGCCGGCCAAGTCGGCGCCGTCGTTGCGGCGCACGCCGTGGAAGCTCAGGCGGATTTGCTGGTGGCCGGAGGTTACAGCCGGTCTCGGTTACTGGAACAAGTACTCGGAGGCACTACCCGCTACCTCACCGAATACGCGCCGGTGCCGACTCTGCTTTCTCATTGAGCGCGGCGCGGGTTGTTCCTGCGACCGGACCGCGCCCATGGGATCGGCAGCCAGAGCACCGAGGCGCCGGCTCAGAACACCTCTCGGATATCGGTGATCTTGCCCTCGGTGATCGTGATCAGCACGCTCTTGCCGGTCAGGTAATACTCGAAACGTTCGGCAATGGTCGCGCCGTATTTGTTCTGGATGGGGACGATGCGATCGGGCTTGCCGGCGACGTGCTGGAGGGTGCCGACGGTGTCGCCGACGTTGATCAATTTGTTGCCGAACGATACCGACTGAGCCCAGGCCGGCATGGCCAGAGTGGTGGCCAGGGCCAGGGCGATGACGAGACTGCGCATGGGAACTCCGTTTCGCGTGGGGGAACCGCCGACCGCGCGTGGCTTGTCGTCGGCCGGCGATGATGGAGGCTCGACGCCCGCGTTACAGCTAAGGCGACCAGGCCGGTAATCGCCGTTAACGTAATGCCGGATGGCGGGTCGGCGATGTGATGGCGTTCGCGGTGTTACATGCCGCTACGTCCAATCGACACATACGGCCAATCGGCAAGCAATAACAAGCCTGCTCCCCGCGAGCGAGGAGGTTCTTCGCCGGTACGGATGGCCCGAATCCGGCTCCGGATCAGCGCTTGCGTCGCGCCAGACGCCGGTGGTTGGCCGACACCGTGCGCGCGACCGGCGCCAGCCCGGCCGAGAGGATGCGTTCGCCGCTCTGGGCGCCGCGCACCCACCAGTCGGCCGGCGACGGCATCGACCAAGGCGTCCAGGCGCCGCTCATGAGGTTGGACCAGGCGTCGTAGTACGCCTCCCACAACGCCCCCGACATCGCCCACGAGCCTTGCAGAGCGGCCGTCCACTTTTCCTCGAGCATGCGCTGCCACTCGCGTTGGTCGAGGACCGAAGGATCGGCGCCGGCCGCGGCGAAACGCATCAGGCGCTCGGCGATGACGAAGGGTGCGGAATACGCGACGCTGGACAATTGCGTGGTCGAATGCGCGCGGCGTGTCATGGCTCATCCCATCGGATCGGAAAAATCCAGTCTGACAGGGCCGTGCGTTGCCCACGTGACGAGGCATCGCATTGCAGCGACCAAGCCACTGGCTGAACGATTAAGCCGACATCGCGGCATCCCTGTTTTGCATAGGCAAAAAAAACAGGCCCGCCATTGCCGGCGAGCCAAGAGGAGAGACGAGATGAGACATGAGATGAGAGATACGGAGATGAAAGGCTGCGCAGATAAGGAAGGCGCGGATGCTTAGGCGGCAGGCCACCCCGGCTCGTCGGAGCCGTCCACGCGATTGAACAGATGGTCGACGCGCTGGAAGAAATCGGAGATGTTCTCGAACACCTCGTGACGCAGCACCAGGCCGCCGGCCTCGCGAACGAAGTACTTGAACACCCAGCCGTTGTCGGCGCGCTCGAATTCGCCGGTCTTTTCCGCAGGGGTCGGGGTCATGTCGATCTCCATGAAATGCCGGCATCCGTCCCTGCCGGCAGGGTGTAGGCGTTGCGCCCGATGCATTATCGCAAGCCGCACTCGCACCGCCTGAGATGGCCGAAAACGCGAAAACCCCGGCGCGGGCCGGGGTTTCGGGGTCGTTGAACCAGTATTGGCGAGGAGTGGATGCGGAACTCATCACCGGTCGGTGTTCAAGCTTGCGGCCGCGTCATCGCACGATGCCGTATGCGGTTCGCATCGCCTGCGGCCGCTTCGGCCCAGGCCACGCCGCGCGCCGGATCAACGCACCAAACGACCGCGGAACGCCGGCACCAAGGCCCCTTCGGCCAACTTGCCGTTCGGCTTCCAGACCACGGTCTGGGCCGGAAAGGATTTGTCTTTCGCATAGGCTGCGACCTTGCCGGCGAGCAACTTGACCGCGCCGCGGGCGCCGGGATTCCAGGCGAACACGCCTTCGCGGCCGTACCAGACCACCGGCGTCTGCGAGTCCAGGCGTCGGTCCGGGCACAGGGCGTAGTTGCGTTGCTCGATCACCCGCAATGCCGCGACGGGAATGCTTCTGATGCCGGGTCCGCTGCGTTCCGGCGAATGGTCGGGACACACGCGCGAGGCGCGCGCGATGGCTTCGTCGTAGACCTGGCGGTCGCCCGGGGCCGCCTGCGCCACGGACGCCGCGGCCAAGGCCCATCCGAAGCAAGTGGCGAAGATCTGCGCTTGGCGGTTCATGGAAACTCCTTACGTTTAACGATTGCGTTGACGCGTTTCGAGCGACGGCCCAGCCGGCCATGCAGAGCATAGCAACCGTAAATGGCTCTTCGATGCAGTACCAATGGCGGATGGACTCCATCGCAAACCAACGCGGAACGGCGGCGATGCAGGCCCTGCGAGCGGCTGGAAACACCGTTCGTCGACCGCCGCCGACGCTACCGGAAGCCTCGGGCCGGGCATGTGAAATCCGCGCTCCTCGCACGCCGGCCGCTGCCTTTCCGGCGTTCGCTCAGCCGGGAAAACGGCTTGCCATCAATTTACGGCGTAGCCGTCTCAAGGCCTGCGCCCACGCCCGCGTTTGCGCCGGGCGCGTAGATATCCGGTACGTACC
Organism: Lysobacter sp. 22409; assembly: GCF_052045105.1. Classification (NCBI taxonomy): domain Bacteria; kingdom Pseudomonadati; phylum Pseudomonadota; class Gammaproteobacteria; order Lysobacterales; family Lysobacteraceae; genus Lysobacter; species Lysobacter sp. 22409. The sequence continues at coordinate 59,981 of NZ_JBQEOE010000002.1, forward strand.
GCTCCATGAAGGTCTGCGGGTAGCGCGGCGCGGTGAAGCCGTAGCGGGCGTAAAGCCCGTGCGCATCGCCGGTCGCCAGGGTGAAACGGCGCAGCCCCTGCAACTGCGGATGCGCCAGCACCGCCTCCATCATCTGCTTGCTGAAACCGCGGCCGCGGCATTCGGGCAACACGAACACGTCGACCAGGTTGGCGAAGGTGGCGTAGTCCGACACGACGCGTGCGAACGCGACCTGGCGGTCGCCGAGGAAGCCGCCGAAACACAGCGAGTGGGCGATGGATTTCTCGACCAGGGCCAGCGGGATGCCCTGGGCCCAGGTGCTGTGCTTGGACAAAAACCGATGCACGAAGCCGATGTCGATATGCTCGCGTTCAGAGGTGATGCGTAGTTCGTTCATTCCCCAGTCTCGATGGATGGCCGATCGCGGCGGCAAGCCGATCCATCCGCGACGATGGATCGCTGCCCATGAACCGGTAATTTTGCCGCCGATCGCCGGCGCACGCATCCGCCTGCGTTCGCGGCCGATCCGGGGCGCCGGACCGGAACGCCGGTCGGCCCCGGACAGGCTCGGGCGGGCCAGGCGCCACTTGTGATGGCCGTCCAGTTTTGTGCTAGAGTGAGTCCCGATCCAGACAGAGCCCCGCCATGAGCAAAGCCGCCAAGAAGCCCTCGCCGGCCAAGCCGCTCGCCAAGTCGGCGGGGCGCGCGCAGTCCAGCGTGCACGAAAGCAAGCTCGGCCTGCAGGAATCGCAGGCCTACCCCGCCTCCCAACGCCAGCGCGGCCTGTCGGTCAAGGAGCCGCCGCTGGACGTCCACGGCGCCCCCGCCACGCTCAAGGGCTATGTCAGTTATCTGCGCTCGGCCACGCCTCTGCAGCGCGTAGCGGCCGAACGCCAGGGCGTGCCGGCCCAGGTCGTCAAGCACATGGCCGCGAGCATGGAGTTGCCGGCAGTGCGCATGTTCAACATCCTCGGCATCGCCAAGGCCACCGCCGAAAGCAAGGCCGCACAACAGGCGCGCATCGCCGGCGCCAGCGGCCAGGCCGCGCTCGGCATCATGCGCTTGCTCGGCATCACCGAGGCCATCGTCGACGCGAGCACCGCCGAAGGCGCGCGCGGCTTCGATTCGGCCAAGTGGCTGGGGCGCTGGATCGAGCAGCCGCAGCCCGCGCTCGGCGGCCGCAAGCCGGCCGACCTGCTCGACACGCCGACCGGCTTCGACGTCGTCGCGCGTTTGCTCGGCTCGCTCGAAAGCGGCTCTTACCAGTGACGTCCGGCGCAGCCGCAAGGACGAGGCCGGCCTCATGAAACTCTGGCGCATCGCCACCGAAACCCGCGCTTATCGCGCCGACGATCTCAGCGGCGCCGGCGCGGCCGCGCGTCCGGGGCGTTGGAACGACGACGGCCAGCGCGTGCTCTACACCGCCACCTCGCTGGCGCTGGCGGCGCTGGAAACCGCGGCCTATGTCGACGCGCACGGCCTGCCCTTGAATCGGCACGTGGTGTCGATCGAGGTGCCGGCGGCGGTATGGAAGGCGCGCCTGCAACTGTCGCCGCAAGAACTGCCCGGCGCCTGGGACGCGGTGCCCGCCGGCATGGCCAGCGTGCGCGTGGGTTCGCAATGGCTGGCCAGCCAGGCCTCGGCGATTTTGCTGGTGCCGTCGGTGATCGTGCCGGAGGAATACAACGCCCTGATCAATCCCGAACATCGCGACGCCAAGAAGCTGCGCGCGACCACGGGCCGGCGCTTCCACTACAACGTGTTGTTCCGGGTGGCCTGAGCCGCAGCGACGCAGTGTGGCGCCGCATCGCGCGGCGCCCTCGCCCAACCCGCGCCAGGCCGTCCATGGCCCCTGCGCCGTCCTTGTCGGCGCTTCCTTGCGCCCCTCCCCGCGTCTCCTTCGCCGGTCAGACCCGCGCCGCTTCCATGCGCTCGAAGGTTCCGTCCTGATGGAACAGCGGTCCGAACCACGGGTGCACGACATCGATCGTGACTTCGAAATGCGCTGCATCGAGGTCTCTATGCACAAGAACGAAGCGGCCCGGCCAGAGCGGCCGCGGCAACGGCAAACGCAGGCCGCGCCAGTGCAGGAAAAACCCCTGATCGACGAACACCAGCCGGTTCGGCAGCACCTCCAGGCGCACGCGCATGCCCAGGCCGCCGCCGAAATGCTCGAGTAATTCGCCGTTTTCGCCCAGGACCATACGCGAGCGGAAACTGAACACCTCGTCGATGAAGTGATAGGTGCGGGTCTTGATCCAGCCCAGGCCGCTGCGCAAAGGCTGCACGTCGAAACGGAACGGCACTTCGTCGGCGTTCTGGTGCGGCAGCACGCGCGCATAGCGGATCGCACGCGCGAACAGGCCGCCCAGGCGCGTGCAGCGCACCTGGTGCATGTTGCCGACGTACTCGGCCTGGGCCTCGCCGTCGCCGAGGGTGAAGCGCGCTTGGATATGCGGATGCAGCAGCTTCCAGCGCGCTCCGAGCGCAGCCCGCAGCAAGGCGGCGAGATCGCTCGATGCCTCGGGTAAACGCGTTTCGCCGCGCGAACCGGCAAGACCGCGGTCGCTCGCCGCAGCGGCGCTCACCGAAGCTGCAGTGGCTTGCGGCTTCGAAGGCAGCGGGCCGGTACCGGCCGAATCGAGATCGGTGGGCTTAAAACAAGCCGGATTCAACAGTTCCATGTTGGTCCCCTGGGTGTTCGTCACCCGAATGAGTAGAACGGCAAGCGCGGTCGCTACCGGCGCTCAGTGCGCCGTCGAGATCGGGATGCAGGAAGCGGTAGCGCTGATCGAGCAAGCGACGCGGTTCGACCTTCGGGCCGTCGAGCAGCATTGTCGACATCTCGCCGAGCGCGAGCCGCAGCGGCCAGGCCGGCATCCGCAGAAAGGCCGGCCGATGCAGGCTGTGCGCCAATGCGCGGGTGAAATCGGCCTGGCTGCAGCCGCCCGGCGCGACCAGGTTGTAAGGACCGCGGATACCGGCATGTTCGACGGCTTGTTCGACGAAACGCAGCACGTCGTCCAGATGCACCCAGGCGAACCACTGTTTGCCGTCGCCGAGCACCGCGCCGGCGCCGAGCGAGGCCGACAACGACAGCATCGGCAACACGCCGCCGCTGCGATGCAGGACCAGGCCCAGGCGCATCGTGGTCAGGCGCACGCCCCACTCGCTGACCGGCGCGGCGGCGCGTTCCCATTCGCAGCACAACTCGCTGGCGAAATCGCCGGCCTGCGCCGCGGGCTCGCGCAGTTCCGGGCCGCTGCGCGCATGCGCGCCGTACACGCCGATCGCGCTGGCCTGCAGCCACAGCGCCGGCTTGCGTTGTGAACGCTCGCACCAGGCGCGCAAGGCATGGGTCGTATCGATGCGGCTCGCGCGCAACGCACGCTTGCGCGCCGGCGACCAGCGCGGGCCGACCACCGGTGCGCCGGCGAGATTCACCACCACGTCGATGGCCTCGTCGTCGCGCAATTCGGCGGTGTCGGCGATGCAGCGCACGCGGCCGCCGAAACGCAAGGCGGCACGTCGCGGATCGCGGCTGAGCACGGTCACGCGATGGCCGCCGGCGATCAAACCTTCGACGAGAGCGGTGCCGATGAAGCCGGTGCCGCCGCTGATCAAAAAACCGGTCTGCGGCTGCCCGGCGAGCAAGGCGCGCGGCGCCGGTTCGGCGGCATTGACGCCTGCGGCGAGTCCGTCGCGCAGCGCCGATACGCCGATGCCGAGCGCCGCCGCGGTCAGCGCCCACGACGCCCAACCGTGCGAGACCGGCAGCAAGGCGCTCGGCGCGCTCCAGTCCTGTGCGGTCGCCAGGGCATACACGGCGAACATCGCGCCGCCGTTGACGGCGAGGATGGTGTGCAGCACGCGCTCGGTCGGCGGCAGCAGGCGCGTCGCGTCCTCGACGACGAAATCCCACAAGGTGATGGCGACTTCCACCAGCACCAGCGCCCACACCAGCGCCAGCCACAGGCCTTGCGGATGCAGCCAGGCGAACACCAGGAACAACGCGCCGTAGATGAAGGCGCGCGCCGAATGCAGTTTCAGTTCGAGCGCGGCGCTGCGGCGATTGGCGAGTTTTTCCATCAGTTCGTGATGGGCGACGGTGTCGATCGCGCCCAGCACGACCTGGATCAGCAACAAGGCGATGAAGACACGTTCCATGATCGCGCTCCGCTCAGAAGTGGGTCGGGCAATGCTCGTTGTCGCAGCGCGGCGCAGGCTCGTGCCCGGCTTCGCGATAACCGAGCCAGCGCGACACGCGGTGCCGGTTCGGTGCGATCCAGCGGTAAGCGCGCGCAGCCATGCGTCCCGCTCCCGGCACGCGCAGCGGCCAGGTCAGCCAGCCGAGGCCGACCGCGCGATAGGCCTCGGCGATGCCGGGCACGCCGATCCGCCATTCGCCGTTCGGCAGTCGCACGTGCAGGGCATTGCGCAGCGCTTCGAGTTCGAAACCCCATTGCGCGGCGTCGAACTCCGGCGCGGCGATGTCGACCAATTGCAGGCGGCCGCGGCGGTCGTGGGCCTTGAGCCGGTGCATCTCGGTGCGGCACAGCGGACAAGCGTGGTCGTACAGGGCGATGACGGCGTGCGGGACGGGATCGTGCTTGCTCATGGCCTGCTCCTACAGTTATTTCGGTAATTAGAGAAATTACTGGGCAAAAAAACGCTCAGGACGGGTCGTCTCCGGCGCGCGCGCGGCCGGCTTCGGGCTGACGCGTTTCGGGGTGGCCTGCTTCGGGATCTGCTTCGGAGGCGGCGCCCGCTTCGGGATAAGGCTCGACCGGCGGAGCTTGGGGCGGCGGCAGCGGCTTGACCGGGCCGCGCACGTATTGCTGGATGCGCGCGCCCATCTTGAGCAGCTTGATCAGGGTCTTGGGGTCGAGCCGGTTCATCTCGTCGATCCAGCTGGTGCCGGTCTCCATGAAGTCCAGCACCTCGCGCATGCGCTCCAGGGTGCGCTGGTCGCGCGGATCGGCCGGGTGGCTGGCGCTGTCGAGCACCGAGCTGCGCAGCATGCTCAGGGTCGGCTCGATCTCGCGCCGGCGCCGCTCCTGGACCACGGCGCGGAAGATGTCCCAAACGTCCTTGTAGGTCTCGAAGTGGTCGCGGCGGTCGCCAAGCACGTGGGTGACCCGGGCCAGGTTCCAGCCCTGCAGTTCCTTGAGGCTGGTGCTGACGTTGGAACGCGCCAGGCTGAGGGTTTCGCAGATCTCGTCGGCGGTGATCGCGCGCTCGGACAGGAACAGCAGCGCGTGGATCTGGGCGACGGTGCGGTTGACGCCCCAGCGGCTGCCCATCTCACCCCAGTGGAGGATGAATTTCTCTTGGAGCGGGCTGAGCTGCATGGGTTTTCTCTTATTTCTGTTTAGACAGAAATTAAAGAATGATCCGGCGGGAGTCAATCTCCGTTCGTCGGTTTAGGGGCCGCTCGGATCAAGGGCTTCAAGGGTAGGAGCGGCGCAAGCCGCGACCACTCGAAGCCCGAATACGCAGGCCCTACGAATCATTCCGAAGCTACGCAGCTTTCGGCCGGCGACGACCTCACGGCCCGAGGTCGCGGCTTGCGCCGCTCCTACCCCGAAGCCCAAAGCACGAAGCGGGCTGTCTCAGCCTGCGCGACCGCCCCGACGCAGGCTCGCGCTGCGAGCCGGACCATCCGTCGGCTGCTTCGATCAAGTCTTACCGGCTTGCCCATTTGTTACTAAGATTAGTACATGAGCCTGACCGACACCCGCCGCGCCCTCCTCGCCTACCTGCGCGAACGCATCGCCGCCGACGGCCTGCCGCCGTCGCAGCAGGAGATCGCCGCGCATTTCGGCTTCCGCCAGAACCGCTCGGCCGGCTACCACCTGCAGGCCCTGCAGGCCGAGGGGCTGATCGAGCTGCTGCCCGGCCGCGCGCGTGGCATCCGCCTGGTCCACGAGGCCGGTCTGGACGGCGAATTCGATACCAGCGGCTTCGACGACAGCGACCGTGCCGATGCCGCCGCCAACGACGATTCGCGCCTGTCCCTGCCGATCCTCGGCCGCGTCGCCGCCGGCGCGCCGATCGGCGCCGCCGCCGAGGCCGAGAGCCACGTCCTGATCGACCGCCTGCTGTTCTCGCCGCGCCCGGACTATCTGCTGCGGGTCAAAGGCGATTCGATGCGCGAGGACGGCATCCTCGACGGCGACCTGGTCGCCGTGCACCGCACCCGCGACGCCGCCAACGGCCAGACCGTGGTCGCGCGCATCGGCGAGGAAATCACCATCAAGCGCCTGAAGATCACCGCCGACGGCATCGAGTTGCTGCCGCGCAATCCCGACTACGCGCCGATCGTGATCGCCGCCGACGCCGACTTCGCGATCGAAGGCATCTACTGCGGCCTGGTACGCCGGGCCTGAGCGCGGCCATGAGCCACATCGTCGCGCTCGACCGCTTGATCGACACGCGCCAGGTCTGGCGCGGGCAGTCGGCGAACCTGGCGCCGTCCTCGCAATCCACCGGCCACGCCGCGCTCGATGCCGCGCTGCCGACCGGCGGCTGGCCCGAGGCGGCCCTGAGCGAGTTGCTGCTGCCGGCCAACGGCGTCGGCGAACTGGAACTGCTGTGGCCGGCGCTGGCGCGGCTGTCGCAGGACGACGCCCTGCACGGCGGGCGGATGATCGCCCTGGTCGACCCCCCATTCGTGCCGTATGCGCCGGCCTGGCGCGATGCCGGGGTGGCGCCTGCGCGCTTGCAATGGATCCGCGCCCAGCATCGCGACGCCTTGTGGGCGGCCGAGCAATGCCTGCGTTCGGGCGCTTGCGCGGCGGTGCTGTGTTGGCCGCAGCGCGCCGACGACCGTGCGCTGCGCCGGCTGCAGGTCGCCGCCGAGACCGGGCAATGCCTGGGCTTCGCCCTGCGCGACAGCCGCGCCGCGTTGAACCCTTCGCCGGCGGCGCTGCGCATCGCCATCGACACCGCGCCGCGGCAACTGCGCGTGCTCAAGTGCCGCGGCGGCAATGCGCCGGCCCGGCCGATCGCCTTCGCCCATGGCGCGCACAACGGCATCGCCGATGCGGCAGTATCGACGCGTATCGAAACGATCCGCAACGAAAGCGAGCCGGGCCGGAACGAACCCGCCATTTTGCCATCGATCCGCCTCGCCACGCAGCCGAGCCGAAGCACACGTCCCGATCCCGCGCGTCCCGATCCCGCGCGACAAGAACCGTCGCCGGCGCCGCGACCCGCGCCGGTCCTGACCCTGCGCCCGCGTTGAGCCGGCCGACATGCGCTGGGCCTGCCTGCTGTTGCCGCAATTGGCGTTGGACGTGGTCCTGCGCGGGCATGCACAGCCCGAGCGCGCGCTGGCCCTGGTCGACGGCCCGCAGGCGCGGCGGCGCCTGTATGCCGTCAACGCCGGCGCACGCGCACTCGGCCTGAAACCCGGCATGTCGCTGATCGCCGCGCAGGCGATCGCCGACGGGTTCCAGACCGTCGACCACGACCCGCAAGCCGCCGAACAGGCGCGCCAGTTGCTCGCCGCCTGGGCTTATCGCTACAGCTCGCAGGTCAGCACCGCCTTCGCGCATGCAATCGTGCTCGAAGTCGGGCGCAGCCGGCGTTTGTTCGGGCCCTGGCCGCAGTTGCGCGAACGCCTCGCACAGGAATTGCACGAGCTGGGTTTCCGTCATCGCATCGCCGCCGCGCCGAACCCGCATGCCGCGCGTGTGCTGACCAATATCGAAGACGGACTGTGCTGCGACGACGACCGGCTCGAAGCGATGTTGGCGAAGTTGCCGATCGAACGTTGCGGCTTCGACGCCGACACGGTCGAGGCGCTGCAGCGCATGGGCCTGCGCAGGCTCGGCGCGGTCTTCGCCCTGCCGCGTGCGCCACTGGCCCGGCGTTTCGGTCAGGACGTGCTGACTCGCCTGGACGCATTGCGCGGTGCGGCGACGCCGCCGCTGATCTATTTCCAACCGCCGGACGCCTTCGACGCGCGCATCGAGCTCGGCCACGAAGTCGAATCCAGCCAGGCCCTGCTGTTTCCCCTGCGCCGGCTCACCGCCGACCTGTCGGCGTATCTGTCCGGCCGCGACGGCGGCGTCGAACGCTTCAAGCTGATCCTCGAACACGAGCGCCACGCCCACCATCTGAACCACCCGCCCAGCGAGGTCGTAGTCGGGCTGCTCGCGCCGGAACGCGATGCGACGATGCTGTTCGAACTCGCGCGCGGCCGCTTGCAGCAGGCGCAGCTGCCGGCCGCGGTGGTCGGTCTGCGTTTACTCGCCGAGGCCCTGCCGCCGTTCGTGCCGGCACGCCGCGACCTGTTCGACACCCGTCCGCAACAGGCACTGCCGTGGACGCAATTGCGCGAACGCCTGCGCGCGCGGCTCGGCGACGACGGCGTGCAGGGTCTCGCGCCGCAGGCCGACCATCGCCCCGAGCGCGCCTGGCGCAGTCTGCCCGGCGATGTCGCCGCACGCGCCGCCCCGCAGGCCGGCAAAGTGCCGCGCCCGGGCTGGCTGCTGCGCGAACCTGAGCCGCTGCACGACAAAGTCGCCCAGGTCCTGGCCGGCCCGGAGCGCATCGAATCGGGCTGGTGGGACGAAGACGACGTGCGCCGCGACTACTACCTGGTCGAAACCGTCAAAGGCCAGCGCGCCTGGGTCTACCGCAGCGCCGGCGGCGACGGCCCGCTGATCCTGCACGGCTGGTTCGCATGAGCGCCCTGCCCGACCGCGCCCTGCCCGATTACGCCGAACTGCATTGCCTGTCGGCCTTCAGTTTCCAGCGCGGCGCCTCGATCGCCAGCGAGTTGTTCGAGCGCGCGCAAGCCTTGGGCTATCGCGCCCTGGCGATCACCGACGAATGCAGCCTGGCCGGCATCGTGCGCGCCTGGCAGGCGGCGAAGCAGACCGGGCTGGCGCTGATCGTCGGCAGCGAGATCCGCATCGACGGCGGGCCCAAAGTCGTGCTGCTGGTCGCCGAGCCGGTCGGTTACGCCTCGCTGTGCGGGTTGATCACCAGCGCGCGGCGACGCGCGAAAAAAGGCGAATACCGCTCGCTGCGCGAAGATTTCGACGGCCGCTGCGAAGGCCTGCTGGCGCTGTGGCTGCCCGACGGCGATGCCCATGACGACGCTCACGCCGATTGGCTGCGCGAGCGTTTCGGCGCACGCCTGTGGCTGGCGGTGGAACTGCATCGCGGCCCCGACGACGACGCGCGCCTGGCCCAACTGCAGGCGCTGGCCGCGCGCCACGGCCTGGCGACTGTGGCCGCCGGCGACGTGCACATGCACGAGCGCGCTCGCCGTCCGCTGCAGGACGTGCTGACCGCGATCCGCCATCGCACCACCGTCGCCGAGGCCGGCCATCGTCTGTTCCCGAACGGCGAACGCCACCTGCGCATCCGCAAGGCGCTCGCGGCGATCTATCCGCGCGCGATGCTCGAAGAAACCCTACGGATCGCGGCTATGTGCCGCTTCGACCTCAAGCGCGACCTCGAATACCAGTACCCGCACGAACTGATTCCGGCCGGCGAAACCCCGAAGACCTGGCTGCCGCGCCTGGTCGAAAAAGGCGCCGCGGCGCGCTGGCCCCGGGGCGTGCCCGCGGATGCGCAAAAACAGATCGAACACGAGCTGCGTGTCATCGCCCACCTCGACTACGAGTCGTATTTCCTCACCGTCCACGACATCGTCGATTTCGCCCGCTCGCAGGACATTCTCTGCCAGGGCCGCGGCTCGGCGGCGAATTCGGTGGTCTGTTACGCGCTGGGCATCACCGAGATCGACCCGATCCGCATGGGCATGCTGTTCGAGCGCTTCATGTCGATCGAACGCAACGAACCGCCGGACATCGACGTCGACTTCGAGCACGAACGGCGCGAGGAAGTGCTGCAGTACGTGTTCAATCGCTACGGCCGCGAACGCGCGGCGCTGACCGCGGTGGCGATCAGCTACCGCGGCCGCAGCGCGGTGCGCAACGTCGCCGCCGCCCTGGGCATGCCGCAGGACCAGATCGGCGAGCTGGCGCGCACGCTGGACCGCTGGAGCGAGGACGTACCCTTGCCCGAGCATCTGCGCGAACGCGGCTTCGACCCGGATTCGCCCCTGCTGCGGCGCGTGGTCGCGCTGTCCTCGCATCTGGTCCAACACGGTTTCCCGCGCCACCTGTCGCAGCACCCGGGCGGCTTCGTGATCTCCGAGCGGCCGCTGCACACCCTGGTGCCGGTCGAGAACGCGGCGATGGACGATCGCACCGTGGTGCAGTGGGACAAGGACGATCTCGACGCCCTGGGCATCCTCAAGGTCGACTGCCTGGCCCTGGGCATGTTGACTGCGGTGCGCAAGACCTTCGCCTCGCTAGAACGCCAGGGCCACGGCCAGCTCGACATGGCCGGCATCCTCGCCCGCGGCGAGGACGCGGCGGTCTACGACATGATCTGCGAGGCCGACACCATCGGCGTGTTCCAGATCGAATCGCGCGCGCAGATGTCGATGCTGCCGCGGCTGCGCCCGCGCACGTTCTACGACCTGGTGATCGAGATCGCGATCGTGCGGCCCGGGCCGATTCAGGGCGACATGGTGAATCCCTATCTGCTGCGGCGCAAAAATCCCGACTTGGTCGAATACCCGTCGGAAGCGCTGCGCACGGTGCTGGTGCGCACCCTCGGCGTGCCCCTGTTCCAGGAGCAGGTCATGCAGATCGCCATCGTCGCCGCCGACTACACGCCCGGCGAGTCCGACGAGCTGCGCCGCTCGATGGCGGCCTGGAAACGTCACGGCGGGCTCGAACCGCACCGCGACAAACTGCGCAGCGGCATGTTGAGAAACGGCTATACGGAAGACTTCGCCCACCGTATCTTCGAGCAGATCAAGGGCTTCGGCAGCTACGGTTTTCCCGAATCGCACGCCGCCAGCTTCGCCCTGATCACCTACGTCAGCTGCTGGCTAAAGCATCACCACCCGGCCGCGTTCGCCTGCGGGGTCATCAACTCGATGCCGATGGGCTTCTACACGCCCGGGCAGATCCTCCACGACGCGCGCCGCCACGGCGTCGCGGTGCTGCCGGTCGACGTGCGCTACAGCGAATGGGACTGCACTCTGGAGCCGGTGCACGGCCGGGTCGGCAAGCATCCGCATGCGATCCGCATGGGCCTGCGCCTGATCAACGGTTTCGACGAAGCCTCGGCCGAGCGCATCGCCGACGCGCGGGTGCGGGCGCCGTGGCGCGACGTCGAAGACCTGTGCGCGCGCGCCGCCATCGACGCCCGCGTGCGCGCCCTGCTCGCCGACTCGGGCGCGCTGCGCGCGCTCGCCGGCCATCGCCACCGCGCGCGCTGGGCGGTCGCCGGCGTCGACACCCAGTTACCGCTGTTCGCCGGGGTGGCCCGCGACGAGGCACCGGTGTCGCTGCCGTTGCCGACCGCGGGCGAAGACGTGCAGGCCGACTACGCCCTGCTCGGCACCACCCTCGGTCGCCATCCTTTATCGCTGCTTCGCAGCACCCTGCACGCGCGGCGCTGCCGGCGTTCTTCGCAACTGGCCAAGACCGAGTCCGGCACTCAGGTGCGTTTCGCCGGTCTGGTGACCGTGCGCCAGCATCCGGAAACCTCCGGCGGGGTGACCTTCCTCAGCCTCGAAGACGAAGACGGCACGGTCAATGCGATTGTCTGGCGCGATCTCGCCCAGCGCCAGCGCCGGGTCCTGGTCGAAGCGCGGCTGATGGCGATCGACGCGCGCCTGGAACGCGTCGACGGCGTGCAGAACCTGATCGTCTCGCGCATGGAAGACCTGACCGCCCTGCTCGGCAGCCTGAGCACGCATTCGCGCGACTTCCACTAATCGGCCAGCTGCGCACGCCGCCTTCGACGCAGGACACGCCCACGCAAGGACTTCGATCAGGGCTTGGGGATACGCAAGGTCTTGCTGATCATCAGCGAGCCCGACAGCGCGAACATCAGCACCAGCGGATGGAACTGCCAGGGCCCGAGCTTGAACATGCCCAGCCACAGATCGGCGCCGATGTCGCCCTGCACCGCGGCGATGGCGAGCACGATCACCAGCAGCAGGCTGGTCGGGATCGGCGTGCCCTCGAAGTATTTGACCTTGCCCTCGTCGCCGGCCAGGGCCTCGGCGGTGACGTTGTAGCGCGCCAGGCGGCTCACGCCGCAACCGACGAAATAGCTCAGCACCACCCAGTCCCAGCCGCCCTGCAGGCCGCAGGCATAGGCCAGCGCCGCCGGCGCGACGCCGAAGGAGATCACGTCGGCCAGCGAATCCAGTTCGCGCCCGAGCGTGGACGAGGACTTGCGCCAGCGCGCGACGCGGCCGTCGAGGGCGTCGAAGATGAAGGCCAGCGGGATCAGCGCCATGCCGATCATCAAATCGCGCACGCCGCCTTCCTGCAGGAAACGCATCGCGGCGAAGATCGCGCCGGTGCCGCAAAAGGCGTTGGCGAGGGTGAACCAGTCCGCGAGATGGAATTCGCGGAGCATCGAAAAATGACGCGCCATGCGGTGCTGCTCCGTGGCGAACGGCCGCGGGGCCGTCCAGTGAGGGCGTTCAGCCTGCCAAAGCCGATGCGCCCGCCGCAAGAGGCAGAGGTCGCAAAGGCATCGATCCTCGCCTGTAGCGGCCCTCGGCACGCCCCTCGCAAGCGCTAGCGTCCCAGCCGGCGAACCACGCAGCGAGCCGCGTCGGGCCTGCTTCAGGCCTGCATGGCGGCGGTTGCTGCGCGGATGAACCCCATGTTCGCGCCTGGCTTGCGCGCGGATGAACGGCGCGCCGGCGCCTCAGCGCGGAATCGCCAGGTCGGCGGCCTTCAAGGCCTGCCCTTGCGCGCGCGGCGCGGTCTGGATCAGCGCATCGGCCGGCAAGGGCTGGTCCCGGTCGAGGTGCGCGTCGACGCGGTCGAGCGCCTCGTAGACATAGGGCAACAAGGGCAAATAACGCGTGCTCAGCGCCGGCAGGCCGAGGAAGGCGTCGAAGTGCTGGACGTTGCGCACCTGCCAGTAACGCACCTGCGCGCCGGCCTCGCGCGCCATCGCCACATAGGGCGCGCTGCTGAAGGCCGGCGGGATCAGGCCGTCGTCGAGGCCGTGCACGACCACGATCGGCAGGTCCTTGCGCGGCGCCGACGCGCGGGTCGCCTCGATGCCCTTGCGCACGCGTTGTTGCGCGGCGGCGAGCGCGGCGCCGCGCCCGGGCTGTTGCTCAGCGAGCGGTTCGCCGTTCCACAACTCGCGCAGGCCCGCCAGCGGCGCGAGGCGTTGCTCGGGCTGCGCCGCATTCGGGCCGAACAGATACACCCCCGCGCCCGGCGGAATGCCGCTGGCATCGGACCACCAGGCCGCGCGTTCGGCTTCGCTGGCGGCGCGTTCGCTGATCGGCGCGCCCGGAGCGACCTGGCCGGCGCTGTAGACGTAGCGGACCCAGGGCTGGTCGGGATTGCGCGTGCGCGGCTGCTGTGCCGCGCTGAAGCGGCCGTAGGCCGAGGCATAGGTCGCCGCGACCGCGCGCCACAGATCGAAGTTGACCGACAAGGCGCCGGCGCGCAGTGCGTCGTCGCTCCAGCCGTTGCCGCGCATGCGCTCGTAGGCGGCTTGCGCACGCACCTGCGTGCTCGCCTGCTTCGCCGCCTCGCCGAGCAAGCCCAGGGCGGCGGCGTAGTTGCAGAACGATTCCGCGCTGTCGCCGCTGATCGGCGCCACCGGCATCGCACCCAGCGGCTTGTGCAACAAGGCGCAAGGCATCAACAAGGCGGCTTCGGTGGTGTAGTCGTACAAGGGCCGCGCGCCTTCGACGTAGACGTTCGGCTCGCCGGCCACGACCGCATCGAGCCAGCGACCCTCGCGCCCGCCCTCGTCGTCGAGTTCGGCCGCGCGTAACACCGCGCCGCCGCCGTTGGAAATGCCGACTGCGATCACCCGCGTATTGGCGAAGGTGAAAGGCGCCTGTTTCGGAAAGGCTTGGTCGAGCGAGCGCAAGCCGAACTGCACGGCCTGACGCACGTGCCGGCCCCAATCGGCCTCCGGGTTGTCGCGCGAGTGCGCATGCTTGAAGGCGACGCCCTTCGAAGCTTCGCGTTCGTTCGCATTCGGAGTGAAGGCCAGCCCGCCTTCGGCGACCGGGCCGGTGGTGCCGTCGGCACGCACGCCGATGCCGGCATCGAAATCGAAATAGTCGGTGCCCGCGCCCTTGTCGGTGTAGGCCACCGCGCAGCCCTTCGGCAGGCCCCAGGCGCCGGCGACCGCGATCGAGCCGTAGACGCCGCGCGAGCCCGACGAGGCGCTGACCACCAGGCAACGCTTCTTGGCATCGAACTCGTCGGGCACCTGCACCAGTACGCGATGCGGCTGATGGGCGCCGGGCAAATTCGCGAACGCGCTGAACTCGCGCCCGGGCACGCGCGCGAGGCTGCCGTACAGCTCACCGTAGCCGCCGCCCGGGGCGAGGTCGGCGATGCCGCGCCAGTTCGCCCACAAGGCGCGCCGACGCAACTCCGCAGCGGTGGGATGCGCGGCGTCGGCGAACGCCGGCGGTAGCATCGCGCGCAAGCCGTCGAGGCCGAGGCCTGCGCTGAGCAGGTCGTCGTGCTCGCCGCGATGCTCGGTCTGGCGTTCGGCGCTGAACATCGATGCGGATTCCTGGCGGGCGTTCGGGGCGGCGGAGCGCTGCTTGGCGGCGACCGCCACCGGCGATGCCGCGCAAGCCAGCAAGACGAGGGCGGCGGTGGCCGCGGCGGTGCGAAGGGATTGGGCGCTCATCCTCTCAGGCTAGCAAGTCGCGCGCAGCGCCTCATCGTACTTTCGTACAGCCGTGCACGGCGGCCGCGGCCGGTGCGCCGGGCCTGTTAGGCTAAAGACGATGCCGACCCTGCTGATCGCCGACGACCACCCGCTGTTCCGCGCCGCACTGCGCCAGGCCGCGGCCGATGCCGTGCCCGACACCATGATTCGCGAAGCCGGCACGCTCGACGACACCCTCGCCGCGCTCGAAGCCGAGCCCGGCATCGACCTGGTTCTGCTCGATCTGCACATGCCCGGTAACCACGGCCTGGCCGGGCTCGCGGCGATCCGCGCGCAGTACCCCGGCACCGCGGTCGCGGTGGTGTCGGCCAACGACGATCCGCGCGTGGTGCGGCGCGCGCTCGACCATGGCGCCGCCGGTTATCTGCCCAAGAGTTCCGGCCTGGACGAATTGCGCGATGCGATTCGCGCGGTGCTCGCTTGCGAGCAGTGGCTGCCGGCCTCGTTGCGCGCCGCGGTCGCGCGCACTCACAGCGAGCGCGGCGACGCCGACCTCGCCTCGCGCCTGGCCAGCCTGTCGCCGCAGCAGTTCCGGGTGCTGACCCTGGTCGCACAGGGCTTGCTCAACAAACAGATCGCCGATCGCCTCGACGTGCAGGAGCGCACAGTCAAGGCGCATCTGTCGGCGATCTTCGACCGCCTCGGCGTGCGCAACCGCACCCAGGCCGGCGTGGTCTTGCGCGAACTCGAATTGTCCGACCCGGCGCGGCGAATCGAAGACTAAGCGCTAGCGTCGGCTCGGACGTTCCGCGCCCGCCGCTCGACCCCGGATTCCTTGGTGGCGTCTAGCGTCGGACACTCGCGCCGTCAAGACTGCGCACGCCATCGCGGATCGTGATAGGCCTGCGACGAAGCACGCGGCACAGACCTTGGCACATTCAGGCTGTTTATCGTTTTCGCGGCCCGTGTTGTCCACACAGCCTGTGGACAAGCCTGCGGACAGTTCTCTTCCAACCACTCGCAACGCATTGCTACACAAGCATTGCAATAGGGTTGGCTAGAAAATGACCACCAAATTTCCTTGACTTTGCTCACGCTTGGTCACCACCCGAATTCGGCGCGGCGATGGCGCTCAGCGCTCGATTCCGCCGGCGGCGAGCAAGCGGTCGAGCACCGATTTCAGGGCCAGCGGCTTGACCGGTTTGGCCAGCAGCGACCAGCCGGCGGCATGCACCGATTGCCGCACCGCAGCACCGGTGTCGGCGCTCAGCAGCAGGCAAGGCCGTGCGCCGAACTCGTCGCTGAGGCGCTGCGCCAGGGCCACGCCGGTGTCGTCGTCGTCGAGGTGGTAGTCGAACAGCCACAGCGCCGCGGGCTGCTCGCGCATGGCCCGGCGCGCGTCCTCGCCGACGCTGGCGGTGACCACGGCGCAGCCCCAGCGCCGCAGCGTCTCGCTCAATGCGCCCAAGGCCTGCGGATCGTTGTCGACCGCGAGCACGCGCAGCCCGGCGATGCCGCGCGCCGCGCCGGCGGACGCGATCGGCTGCGATGCGATCGGCTGCGGCACGGGCAGGCTCGGCACGCGTACGCCGAACGCGGTGCCGTGGCCGACGCGGCTGTGCAGGCTCAGCGGCGCGTCGAGCAATTGCGCGATGCGGTCGGCGATCGACAGGCCCAGGCCGAGGCCCTGCCCCGGCGCGTCCTCGCCACGGCGGAATTCCTCGAAGATCATCGTGCGCTGGTCGGCCGCGATGCCCGGGCCGCTGTCGTGCACTTCGATCGACAGGCCGCCACCGCGCCGACGCACGCCGATCAACACCCGCCCCTGCGCGGTGTAGCGCACCGCATTGGCGAGGAAGTTCTGCAACACGCGGCGCAGCAACTGCGGGTCGCTGCGCGTCCACGCGCGCGAGGCGACATAGCGGAAACGCAGGCCGCGCGCGGCGGCAATGGCGCCGAACTCCGAGGCCAACGGCTCCAGCACTTCGGCCAGCGGAAACTCGCGCGGCTGCGGCACCAGGCCGCCGGCCTGCAAACGCGACATGTCGAGCAAACCGGTCAACAGATCTCCGGTGGAATCGAGCGCGCCGCCGATCTGGGCCACGGTTTCGCGTTGCGCCGGCTCGGCGACCTGTTGCGCCAAGGCATCGGTGAACAATTGCGCGGCGTGCAGGGGCTGCATCAGGTCGTGGCCGACCGCGGCGAGGAAGCGGCTCTTGGCTTCGTTGGCGCGCTCGGCCTCGCGGGTCGCCACTTCCAGGTCGGCGGTGCGCTCTGCGACGCGCTGCTCCAGGGTTTCGTTGGCCTGGATCAGGCCGGCCTCGGCGCGCCGGAACGCGGTGACGTCGGTGAAAGTCGCGACGAAGCCGCCGCCGGGCATGGGGTTGCCGCGGATCTCGATGATGCTGCCGTCGGCGAGCACGCGCTCGGACAAATGCGCAGTGCCGGCGCGCATGAAGGCCAGGCGCCGTTCCAGCGAGTATTCGATATCGGCCTGCATCGGTAAGCGCTGCATCGCCCAGCGCGCGAGATCGGCGATCGGCCGGCCGACCTGCAGCAACTCGGCCGGATAGCCGAACAGCTCGGCATAACGGCGGTTCCAGGCGACCAGGCGCAGTTGCGCGTCGACCACGCTGATGCCTTGGCTCATGTTCTGCAACGCCGCTTCCAGCAGACGCTGGTTGAAACGCAGGTCGGCCGAGGCCTCGCCGACGATCGCCGCCACGGTGTCGAGATCGCGCCCGGCTTCGCGCCGCGCCGCGTCCAGCAGCACCCGCGCCGAGGCCGAACCCAGCACCGCGGCCAGTTCGCGTTCGACCCCTGCTTCGACCGTGGCATCGACCGCGCCGCCGGCCGGCACCCCGTCGAGCAATTGCGCGACGCGTTCGCGCGACAGAAAGCGCAGGCCGGCGTCGCGCAAGGTCTGTGCATCGAGCCCGCGGCGCGCATGGCGCGGCGATTCGCGCCGCCACAGCGCCGCCAGCACGGTGGTCAGGGTGCCGATGAACAGACTGACGCCGACCGCGCGACCGAGCCGGCTCCAGCCGGTCAGGCCGAACAAACGTTCCGGCGCCAGCCAATGCCAACCGAACGGCCCCTCGTGCAGCCACGACGGCGCGATACCGCGCGCTTCGTACAACAGCGGCAGCAGCAACACCCAGGCCCAGGCCGCGAAGCCGGCGACGATGCCGGCAAAGGCGGCGCGCGCCGGCGTCTGCGGCCGCCACACCGCGAACGCGAGTGCCGGCGCCAGGGTCGCCAATGCCGAGAACGACACCGCGCCGACGTCGGCGAGCGCCTCGCTGCCGGCGATCAGGCGGCTATAGCCCCAGGCCAACAGCATGATCGCGACGATGCCGGCGCGGCGCAGCGCGAGCACGCGCCCGCGCAAGTCGTCGTTGCGAGCCCAGGCGCCGCGCAGCAGACCCGGCGCGAACCAGTGGTTGCCGATCATCAGGCTCAGGGTCAGGGTGCTGACCACGACCATGCCGGTGGCGGCGCTGAGCCCCCCGAGGAAAGCGAACAGCGCCAGCGATTCGTGCCCTTGCGCCAGCGGCAGGGCCAGCACGTACAGGTCCGACGGCACCTGGCTGCCGAGCAAGGACTGGCCGACCTTGGCCAGCGGCAGCACCGGCAACGCGATCAACAACAGATACAGCGGGAACTGCCAACGCGCGGTGCGCACGTCGGCTTCATCGCGGCATTCGACCACCGCGACGTGGAACTGATGCGGCAGGATGAACATCGCCAGCCCGCCGAGCAGCACCAGCGGCACGAAACCGCCGGCCGGCTGCGCCGGTGCGTCGACAGCGACCGCCGCGGCCTGCGGCAAATCGCCGAGGCCGAACCAGACGAAGGCGCCGAGCGCGAGCATCGCGGCGAGCTTGAACACCGACTCGAACGCCATCGCCAGGACCAGGCCGCGGTTGTGCTCGGCCGCGCTGGCGCGGCGGGTGCCGAATAACATCGCGAACAAGGCCATCGCCAAGGCCACGTACAGCGCACTGTCGCGCCAGGCCGGCAGCGCGCCGCCGTCGGTCGCGCGCGTGGTCAGCATCGCGAAGCTCATCGCCACGGCCTTGAGCTGCAGGGCGATGTAGGGGATCAGGCCGAGCGCGGCGATCAAGGTCACCAGCGCGGCGAGCCAGGCGTCCTTGCCCAGGCGCGTGGCGATCAGGTCGGCCAGCGAGGTCGCGTTGGTTTCGCGCGCCAGCTTGACCAGCTTGACCATGAAGCCGAGCGCGAGCGCGTAGAACAGGATCGAGCCGAGGAAAGTCGGCGGCAACGGCCAACCGTAGCGCGCCGCCTGGGTGACCGTGCCGTAGAAGGTCCACGAGGTGCAGTGCACCGCGAGCGACAGCGCGTAGATATGGCGCCAATGCCGCGCCAGCACGTTCGGCCGCCGCTCGGCGAACAGCGCGGTGCCGAACATCAGCGCCAGCCAGGCCAGGCTGGCGAAGGCGACGACGGTAAGGCTCAGCATGAGGCGGCGACGGGAGGCATCGGCGCAGGATAGCGCAGCGGTTCGGTGCGGCGGATGGGCCTGCGGATGAAAAGGGGTCGCTTTGGCTACGCGAAGCGAAGGCTGGGCAAAAGCAAATCCCCCCTACCCCCCTCAACAAAGGGGGGAACAGCATGGGCTTTGGGTGAGGAACGAATCTCCCCGAAGCACTTCCCTGTTTACAAGAGAGAACGGCACGAGCTTCGGGATCGAACGAATCGCCCTGAAATACCTCCCCCTTTGGAAAAGGGGGACCGAGGGGGATTTGCTCTCGGCTCTCGGCTCTCGGCTTTCACTTCTCAATATCCGACCCAAGCCAAACAAAACGAATCCCCGCCATCCGTGGCAGAGGATTCACGCCGTCACGGCGACGTCGTCGGTCGCCGCGGCAACGATCAGAACGCGTACTTCACCGACAGCGTGTACTGGCGCGGCGGGCCGTAGAAGCCGGTGTAGACGCCCAAGGCCGAGTTGAGGCTGTAACCGGTGGTGCGGTATTCCTTGTCGGCCAGGTTGGTGCCCTGCAGCGACACCGTCCACGGGCCCGGGCTCTTCCAGGTCACGCCGGCGTTGACCAGGCCATAGCCGTCCTGGGTGATCGGCACTGCGCCGGTACGGATGATCTCGGTGGTCGCCACCACGTCGCTCTGGTAGCTGTAGCCCACGCGCGCCGACAGATTGCTGCCGTTGCTCAGGTCGGTGCGGTACTCGACGTTGAGCGCGCCGGAGAAGTCCGGGGCGTTGGTGAACTCCTGCTCGTTGGCGATGTTGACGCCGGCATAGATGAATTCGTCGTACTTGGCGTCGAGCCAGGCCAGGTTGCCCGAGATCAGCCAATGCTCGTTCGGCAGCCACTGGTATTCGACTTCCAGGCCCTGCACCGTGCCGGAGCCTGCGTTGGTGAAATCGCCGAAAAAGGCATCGTTGGTGCCGTCGCCGTTGCTGTCGTAGGCGGTGAACACCGACAACTGGATGTCTTTGTAGTCGTTGTGGAAATAGGCCAGGTTCAAGAACAGGCGCTGATCGAAGAAGGCCATCTTGCTGCCGACTTCGAAGCTGTCGACGACCTCGTCGTCGAAGGGCTCGGCCGAGCGCGGCACCGCGGCGGCCTGTGCGCGGATGTTGTAGCCGCCGGACTTGAAGCCGCGCGTGGCCAGGCCGTACAGCAGAATGTCGGGCGCGATCTGGTAGTCGAGCGAGATCTTCGGCGAGGTGTTCTTGAAATTGATCTTGCGGTCGAAATTCGCCGCGACCAGGCCGTTGGGCACGCTGAAGCTGGCGTCGCGGTAGCCGCGGTTGAGCACCTTGGCGCGCTTGTCCTCGTCGGTGTAGCGCACGCCGACGTCGAGCTTGAGCTTGTCGGTAAGATCGAAGGTCCAGTCGGCATAAGCGGCGATGCTCTCGGTGAAGACCGTGCCCTGGGTGTCGCCGAAGCTGAGGTTGAAGAAGTTGTTGAGCACCTGGCCGCCGGCCTCGCCGTCGAAGGCGTACACGCCCATGACACCGCGGGCGCGGCCGCCGCCGTCGTAGTTGGCCTGCAGCTCGTGGGTGATCTGCTGGTCGCTGTAGAACGCCTTCACGTCGGCAATCTTGTTCTGCAGAGTGTCGAAGTCGATGTTGGTCTCGGTGTCCGACTCGCGCTTGGCCAGCACGTACTTGAAGCTCCAGTCTTCGCTGGCGCGCCAATTGACCGTCGCCGACGCGCCCTTGATGGTGGTGTCGTTGATGTTGGGCATGCCGCTGCGGATGTCGTAGCGCGAATTCAGCGGCGCCTGGCCCGGGGCGAAACGGTTGGCGGCGAGCATCTTGGCGCCGCGCACGCCGGACTGGTCGTCCATCCAGTCGAAGGCGAACTGGATATCGAGGGCATCGCTGACGTAGGCGCCGAGGCTGCCGCGCAGGGCGAGAATCTCTTTATCGCTGACGTCCTGGCCGGTAACCACGTTCTCGCCGAAACCGTCGCGGTTGAGGCTGGCCACCGAGAGGCGGCCGCGCAGGGTGGCATCGCCGCCCTGGGTGCTGCCGCCGATCGGGCCGGCGATCGCCGCCTTGACGTCGAGCTGGCCGTAGTTGCCGACCGTGACCGAAGCGAAGCCGTCGAGCGAAGTCGGCAGGCCGCGCGAGATGTACTTGATCGCGCCGCCGATGGTGTTCTTGCCGTACAGCGTGCCCTGCGGGCCGCGCAGCACTTCGATGCGCTCGACGTCGAACACGTCGAGCAAGGCCCCCTGCGGACGGGCGATGTAGACATCGTCCATGTAGATGCCGACGCCCGGGTCGACGCCCCACAGCGGATCGGACTGGCCGACGCCGCGGATATAAGCGGTGATGGTGCTGCTGGAGCCGCGCGCGGCGTAGATGGTCAGATTGGGCACCTGCGCGTCGAGGTCGCTGAGGTCTTCGACATTGAGCCGATCCAGCGCCTCGGGCGTGAACGCGGTGATCGCGACCGGCACCTCCTGCAAGGTCTCCTCGCGCTTGCGCGCGGTCACGGTGATCGAACCCAGCGTCTTGGCCTGCGCCTCGGCGGCCGGCGCGGCTTCCTGCGCCCAGGCGGCCGGCGCCAGCAACGCGCCGGCGATGGCCAGGCTCAACGTGCTGTGACCGATCTTGCTGCGTGTCTGCTTGCCTTGCTTCACGTGTGTCTCTCCCCTTGTAGCGGCCGTTTGCAGCAGCCGTTCGTAGCGATCGCGATGGGCCGGTGTCCGCACCGCCGCCATTCCGCCCCCACGCGAGAATGGCGGCGGCAGCTGGACGAAGGCCCCCGTCATGCCGCGCAGACTATGAGGACGCGGTCACGCCGGGCAGCTGTACCTTCGGACAATGCCCCGTCCGCCCGCGCTTGCCGACACTGCGCGCACCGACGGGCCTGGACGTTCGTCACGGGGAAACAAACCGATGGCGTTCGTGATCGTGCTGGCCGCGCTGTGCTTTCTGATGTATGTCGCCTATCGCGGCCACAGCGTGATCCTGTTCGCGCCGGTGGCGGCGCTCGGCGCAGTGCTGCTGACCGACCCGAGCCTGGTCGCGCCGATGTTCACCGGCCTGTTCATGGACAAGATGGTCGGCTTCCTCAAGCTGTATTTCCCGGTGTTCCTGCTCGGCGCGGTGTTCGGCAAGCTGATCGAGGTCTCGGGCTTCTCGAAATCGATCGTCGCCGCGACCATCCGCCTGCTCGGGCGCGAACGCGCCATGCTGTCGATCGTCGCGGTCTGCGCCCTGCTCACCTACGGCGGCGTGTCGCTGTTCGTGGTGGTGTTTGCGGTGTATCCCTTCGCCGCCGAGCTGTTCCGCCAGAGCGACATTCCCAAGCGCCTGATCCCCGGCACCATCGCGCTCGGCGCGTTCACCTTCACCATGGACGCGTTGCCGGGCACGCCGCAGATCCAGAACATCATCCCGACCGCGTTCTTCGGCACCGACACCTGGGCCGCGCCCTGGCTGGGCCTGATCGGCGGCGTGTTCATCCTGATCGTCGGCCTGCGCTATCTGAACTGGCGCCGCCGCGTGGCGCTGCGCGCCGGCGAAGGCTACGGCGAGAATCTGATCAACGAGCCGGCGCCGTTCGCCGGCGGCCGCCTCGCCCATCCGGCGGTCGCGATCCTGCCGCTGCTGCTGGTCGGCATCGCCAACAAAGCGTTCAGCGTGTGGCTGCCGCAGGTGTACGGCGCTCGACACAGTTTCGACCCGGCGGTCATCGGCGACGCCGCGCCGGTAGTGCAGGAGGTGTCGAAAATCGCCGCGATCTGGGCGGTCGAAGGCGCGCTGTTGATCGGCATCGCCGCGGTGGTCGTCTTTGCCTGGAAGCCGGTGACGGTGAGCTTCGCCGAAGGCAGCAAGGCGGCTATCGGCGGCGCCCTGCTCGCGGCGATGAACACCGCCAGCGAATACGGTTTCGGCGCGGTCATCGCCGCGCTGCCGGGCTTCCTGGTGGTCGCCAATGCCCTGGCCGCGATTCCGAACCCGCTGGTCAACGAAGCGGTCACGGTGACCGCCCTGGCCGGCATCACCGGCTCGGCCTCGGGCGGCATGAGCATCGCGCTCGCGGCCATGGCCGACAGCTTCATCGCCAACGCCAACGCCGCCGGCATCCCGATGGAAGTGCTGCACCGCGTCGCCGCGATGGCCTCCGGCGGCATGGACACCCTGCCGCACAACGGCGCGGTCATCACCCTGCTGGCGGTGACCGGCCTGACCCATCGCCAGGCCTACAAGGACGTGTTCGCGATCACCCTGATCAAGACCATGGCGGTGTTCGTGGTGATCGGGGTGTTCTATGCGACCGGGGTGGTGTGAGGCCGGCGTTGCGGCGGCTCATCGATCGTTCGTTGCGTATCGATCTGCCCTTACCTCACCTCATCCGCCCTCACCCCCACCCCTCTCCCGCACGCGGGAGAGGGGCTTTAAGCGGGTAGGAAGGCTCAACCCGCGCAGTTGTAGCAGACCAGGGCGAAGTCCTGGTCGGTGTCGTCGCCGGCGTTCGGCAGTGCGTTGGAGTTGATGTCGGTCGCGCGCACTTCGACGTTGACGCTGCCGCCATGCTGCGCGGCCTGCAGGAACACGCCCTCGCCGTTGTTCCTGGCATCGGCGCTGCCGCCGGTGACCGACCAGCCGCTGCTGGAGAAAACGTTACCGAGGTAAGTGCTGGCGCCGGCGGTGACGCGCAGATCGAGGTTATTGTTCCAGGCTGGGGTGGTGCCGCCGAGGCCATGGCCGGGCGCATCGGTCCAGACCAGCATGATCCGGATCGGCTTACTCGGGTCGGCCGCGGTGAAGGTCCTCGTCCAGGTCTCGCCGCTGGCATTGAACACACGGCTCTGATCGACGTATTGCACGCTCTGCGCCGGCTGCAGCACCGGCTTGATCAGCATCCGCCCCCAGCCCTGCTTGCTGTCGGGCGCGGTGCCGAGGGTGCCGCCGTCGGCATCGAGACGGCCGATCAGGTTCTGCGCGACCGCGGTATAAGCGGCCTTGGTCAACGCCGGGCTCGGATCGACGCCGAAGCGTGCGCGGTAGTACTGCACGAACAAGGCGCTGGCGCCGGCGACCTGCGGCGAGGCCATGCTGGTGCCGCACATCAGGCCGTGGCCGCTCGCGCTGTTGGCCGAGTCGATCGAACACCCCGGCGCGACCATACTCGGTATGCGCCGGCCATCGAGCGCCGGCCCGTGCGCGGTGTTGCTGGACAAGTCGTTGATCGCGGTCAGCTGCACCGTGGCCGAGGTCTGTCCCTTGGTCGAGCCGATGGTGAAGGTGTTCTTGGCTTCGTCCGGCGTGCCCTGGCTCTGGGTGCCGCCGTTGCCGTTCATGAACGACAGCACGTAGTTCAGCGGCTGATCGCCGGGCGCATCGGGGTCGGCATCGCGCACGCCGACATCGACCTGGCGGGTGGCGTTGTCGTAACCGCGCGGCGAACCGGCCGGGCCCCAGCTGTTGCCGGAGATCACCGCGCGGTTGCGCACCGACTGGGTCATCAACAGCAACATGCCGCCGGCCTGGCTGTAGGTCGGCGAATAACGCTGCTCGACCAACTTGGCGCCCGGCGCCACGCCGAGACCGCGGCGGAAGCTGCCGTTCGGCGTGGTCGCGTTGACGTTCGATGCGCCGTCGCCGGCCATGATCGCCGCGGTGTGGGTGCCGTGCGCGCTGCTCGCCGCCGCGCCGCAGGTGCTGCCCACGCAGGCGGTCATGCGCGCGGCCAGGTCGGGATGAGTGTGGTAGATGCCGCTGTCGACGTTGGCCATGGTCACGCCGGTGCCGTCGACGCCGATGGACGTCAGATAAGCGCGATAACCGGGCAAGGCGAAATTGCTCGCGTTGACGTTGCCGGCGTTGATCTGGCTGCTGATCTCGCCGCGCAGGCCGCCGTCGGTCGGCACGCTCTGCACGCTGTAAACGCCGGGCGTCTGCGCCAGTGCCGAGAGGCGGTCAACCGATATCCGCAGAGTCTGCGCCTGCAGGTGGCGATCGATCGCACGCGCCTCGGCGCCGACCTTGCTCGCACCGAGCACGTTCAATGCAGTGACGAAGCCGGAGTTGCCGCGGCGGCTGACGACATCGACCTCGACCGCCCCGGTCGCGGCCTTGCGCAGTTCGGCCTTGCGCAGTTCGGGCTGCACCCGATACGCCGGCAGGAAATCGCCGCTCCAACGCACTTCAGGACGGCCGGAGAGCCGCGCCAAGGCATCGCGACGGCCCCAGGCGACATAGGTGTAGGGATGGACGTACTGCACCGGCTCCAGGCCGGCACGACGCAGTTCGTCGAGCCAGGCCTGGCGCACCGGGCCGCCGAACTGGATCAGGCGCCAGTCTTCGCCATCGGCGCGCGCGCGGCCCCAGGCGCTGCTGGGCTGCACCGGCGTGGATGCGAGCGGGTCGAAACGCAATCCGCCCAGATCGAGTTCGAAACGCGGATCGGCGCCCGGCGAGGCGGCCGGAGCGGAAGAAGCGGTGGCGGCGAAGCCGATCGCTACGGCGATGGCGAGATGCAACAGACGACGGTCGGTCATGCGAGTTCTCCGATGGATCGATGGAACGCCGTCGGCGACGACGGCGGCTCGGGTTAGAGAAGTGCTGAAGAGCGACTGCGGGCGTCCCTGCTGCTGGCGTCGTGGGACGGCTACCGACACTGCGCCCGCGCCGGGGCGGCGTCCACGTGAATACGAACGGCGTTCCGCCGGCGACGTTGAGTGGCATCACAGAAAGCGATGCGCGCCGTTGGGTGCCGGCGGCCCGCGGCCGTGGCCTGAGACGGCGGTCGCGGCTTGCGCCGCGGCGGGGTTCGGCCGAAGCCAGGCCATCGGCCTTCAGCGCGACCGTCCGGCCATCCAAAAAATTCCAAACGAATCGAAAAATATTCGCCCTGGACGACGTGTCGGCGAGCGCAGCAGCGAAATCATCGGGAACCCGATGCGTTTCGACGATTTCGACAATGCCAAAACCGCGCGCTGCCGCTGCGCCGGCGCTGTGCGCGACGCGCGCGGCGTCCTATAGTCGGGCGGTCGCCGCTGCCCTACTCGTCCATGCGCCTGCTCTTACTGCGTTGCCTGTTGTCGATCGTCTCGCTGCTGTCGCCCTTGCTCGCCTCGGCGGCGGATGCGCCGCACGCATTGAATCCGCGCGCGATCGCCTTCTACTACAACTGGTACGGCAGCCCGACGCTCGACGGCGCGCCGCTGCATTGGGCACACGATGTATTGCGCGAGAACGACCGCGACCGGACGGCCAAGCGCCTGCCCGGCAACGGCGACATCTCGGCCAATTTCTATCCGCAACTCGGCGAATACAGCAGCGCCGACCCGGCGGTGATCGAGCGCCACATGGCGATGATCGCCTCGGCGCGGATCGGTGTGATCGCGGTGACCTGGCTCGGCGTCGACGACCCGAGCTACAAGAGCCTGCGCCCGCTGTTCGAAGCCGCACAGCGCCACGGCGTGCGCATCTGCTTCCAGATCGAGCCGGCCGCGCGCAAGACCGCCGCCGACGCGCGCGCCTCGATCCGCTATCTGGTCGAGACCTTCGGCGCGCATCCGGCCTTCTATCGCGATCCGGACAGTAAACGCCCGCTGTTCTTCGTCTACGACTCCTATGTCATCGACGCCAAGGACTGGGCCCAGGTGCTCGGCCGCGACGGTGCCGACAGCATCCGCGGCACCGCTTTCGATGCCGATGTGCTCGGGCTGTGGGTCGGCGCCGACGAGCATGCCTTCTTCGAGCAGTCCGGCTTCGACGGCTTCTACACCTATTTCGCCAGCCGCGGCTTCAGCTACGGCGCCACGCCCGAGCATTGGCCCGAGTTGCAGCGCTGGGCCAAGCAACACGGCAAGCTGTTCGTTCCTTCGGTCGGCCCGGGTTATATCGACACCCGCGTCCGCCCCTGGAATGCCAAGAACACGAAGGAGCGCGACGGCGGCCGCTATTACGACGCGATGTTCGAGGCGGCGATCGACAGCGGCGCGCCGTTCATCGGCATCACCTCGTTCAACGAATGGCACGAAGGCACCCAGATCGAACCGGCAGTCGCGTTCAAGCACGCCGCCTTCGAGTATCTGGATTACGCACCGCGGGCACCGGAGTATTACCTCGAACGCACCGCGCATTGGCTGCAGCGCTATAAGTCCGCCGCCGAATAGCGCCTCACCGCTTCAAGGGTAGGAGCGGCGTAAGCCGCGACAGCGCCGCCGCAGAGCCGGCGCAACGCGATGAAAAAGGTCGTGGCTGAAGCGTTCCCCATCCTACCGGGCTGACGAAGCCGCTTGAGATAGCGCGGTCGCGGCTCGCGCCGCTCCTACCCTTTACAGGCGCCGCGTCTTGGGATTCGTCGCGGCTATCGCTCGCGCACCGGCCGTTTGGCCAGGCGCCGCTGCAGGGTACGCCGGTCGACGCCGAGCACGCGCGCGGCGGCGGAGACGTTGCCGCCGCATTCGGCCAAGACGCGCTGCACGTGTTCCCAGCCCTGGCGCCTCAACGACGGCGGGTCGAGCGGCGGTTCCGGCGGTGGCGCTTCGGCCGCGGGCGACTCGAACGACTGCGCCAATGCCTCGATGTCGAACGGCTTGGGCAGGTAGTTCCAGGCGCCGCGCCGCATCGCGTCGACCGCGGTGGCGATGCTGGCGTAGCCGGTCGCGAGCACGATCCGCGCCTGCGGGCAGCGCTCGCGCAGGTCGCGGATCAGCAGCAGGCCGTTGTCGGCGCCGAGCTTGAGGTCGAGCAGGATGCCTTCGGGCGCGAACTCGTCCAGCGCCGCCAGCGCACTCGCCGCATCGTGGCGCGCCTGCACTTCGACGCCGCGACGCTGCAGCAAGCGCGCCAGCACCTGGCAGAAGGCCAGGTCGTCGTCGATCAACAGCATGCGTGCGGGCAGGCTCATGCCGGCGCCCCGGTCAGCGGCAGATCGACTTCGGTAACGCAGCCCCCGCCCTCGCGTTCGAACTGGCGCACGCGGCCGCGGCTGCGTTCGATGCTGGCCTTGGAGATCATCAGGCCGATGCCGAGTCCCGGCCCCTCGCTGTCGTGGCGCGGGCGCGCGGCGATGCCGGCGGGGCCGGCGCCGCGGTCGAGGATGGTGACCACCAACCAGCCCTCGCGCACCTGCGTGGCGACCTCGACCGGCTCGTCGCGGCCGCGCGCGGCGTTGGCGTCGGCCGCGTTGTTGATCAGGTTGATCAGCGCCTGCGGCAAGGCCGCGTCGATGCGCACTTCGCGATCGGCGGCGCCGCCGCGGAACACCGCGGTCGCGTTCGGCCGCAGCAAACGCCAGCGATCGACGCAGGCGTGGACGAAACGGTCGGCGTCTTCGACGGTGGCTTCGCCGGCGGCGCCACGGCGCGCCATCTCGGCCAGCGCGCGCACATGGTCGCGGCAATGCGCGAGCTGGCCGCGCAGCAGTTCGACGTCCTCGCGCGCCGGCGGCGCGTCGCTGGCGATCCAGTCGTCGACCAACAGGCTCATCGTCGCCAGCGGCGTATTGAGTTCGTGCGCGGTGCCGGCGGCGAGCGAACCCAGCGCCGACAACGACTCGTCGCGGATCGCGCGTTCGCGCGCTTCCGACAATCGGCGGCGCTGGTCGCGCACGATGCTCATGAAGCGGCTCAGGACTACGCCCATGATCACCGCCGAGAGCAGGAAATTGACCCACATGCCGGTCACGTGCAGCTCGAAATCGCCGCCGTGCACGTGCGGCAGCGGCACATGGTGTTGCAGCAGCCAGGTGTAGAGCGCCGCAGTCAGCACGGTCAGGCCGAGCATCGGCGCGATTTCCAGGCCGATCGCCGCCACCGCCACCGGCACCAGGTACAGCGACACGAAGGGGTTGGCCGGGCCGCCGGAGAAATACAGCAAGGCGGTCAAGGTCAGCAGATCGACCAGCAACTGCAGGATCAAGGCGCGCGCACCGGCGTTGCGATGGCGCAGCCACCACACATGACTGACCACGTTGAAGGCCAGCAGGCCGGCCGAAATCGCCAACAAGGGCCGTGCCGGAATCGGCAGATTCAGGCGCTCGACGACATAGGCGACCGTGAGCATCTGCCCGGCCACCGCCATGTATCGCAGGTAGATCAGCAGGTGCAGCAAAGGCGGAGTCCACGGAGCGGGAGCCGCGATTATCGCATCCGCGCCAATGCGCCCGCGGGCCACCCCGGAGCCTGCGTCATCCGGTCGCGGCCGCGGCGGGGACTCGTGACGGCCCTGTCAGTTCCGACAGCCCGCGGCCCCGCCCGATATCCGCGCGTTATCCTCGGCCGGGCCAGAATCGTCTGGCCACTTCAGGAACGGACCTCATGAAATCAAAGGGATTGGCTCTCATGAACACCCTGTTCGGCAGCGCGCTCGTCGCCGCCGCGGTCGCCGCCTCCGCATTCGCGCCGGCAGCCGCGCAGCAGATCGCCCCACAAGCCATCACCGGGCCGGTGCTGTATTGCTTCGTCAGCCCCAACGACCAACCGCCGGTGGGCAACTTCGGCCGCTGCACCTCGTTCTATCCGGCCAGCAGCTACACCGCCGCATTCGAGATCCGCAATCTGCCGGCCGGCAGCTACAGCTATGTCTGGACCACCGAGCTGGGCCTGGTGCTGCCCTGCACCACTTGGCGCTGCAGCCAGCAGTACCGCGGCGGCATGGCGATCTCCGACATCGTCAACGTGACCTACACCAACCTGGCCACCGGCGAAGCCAAGACGCTGAGCCGCTCGCTGGCGATCAACGGGCCGTTCTGAGCGCAGGTTCGGCCACGTCCGCTGATTAAGAGAACGCGGGCCGAGGCCCGCTTTCTCTTTGTCGATGCAGGACTCGCGCCTGTGCCGCGTCCTCAGCGGAAACGGTAGTCGAGCTCGAGCCAGAACTGACGGCCGTAGGGGTCGTAGTTGCCGACCGGATAGAACGGCCAGCCGCCGCCGCTGCGGTCCGCCGGCGGCTTGGAATCGCGCAGGTTGTTGACGATGAAGGCGATCGAACCGCGGTCGTTGAAGCGATACGAAACGCTGCCGTTGTAGCGCGTGTACGGCGCGATGCGGCCGCTGCCGTCGCTGTTGGGCAGGCTGCCGTAGCGCAGGGCGACGAGGTTCGAGCTCCAGGGGCCGATGTTCCAGGTCACGCCGGCATTGATCTTGCTGCGCCAGTCGGTCGCGTCGAGCGAATCGCGGCGATCGGTCTTCTCGTCGTCGGAGAACTGCTGGTAATCGTGCTTGAGCACCAGGGTGTAGCCCAGGCGGCTGCTGAAGTCGCCGTAGCGGCCGGCGTTCCAACGGAAGTTGGTCTTCAGGTCGATGCCGTCGGTGCGTTCGGAGGCGGCGTTGATCGCATTGATGAGCACGCGGCGAACCTGGTTCGGCTGCACCGCGGCATCGGCCGGGTTGCGCAGCACGCGGCTCAGCGCGTTCTGGCACAGCGGCGAGTTGATGTCGCGGCTCTCGCCGCCGACGGTCGCGCCGAGACGGCAATCGGCCTCCTCGCGCAGGATGCGGCTGCTGCTGAGGTTGGTGACTTCGTCCTCGAGACGGATGCTGTAGTAATCCAGCGAAACGTCGAAGCGTTCCGACGGCGACCAGACCAGGCCGAAGCCGTAGGACTTGCCGCTTTCCGGCTTCAGGTCGCGGTTGCCGGCGCTGGTGTAATCGATCGCCAGCCCCGAGTAATCGCAATTGTCGTAAGGCTGGCCGGCGGTGCGGCAACGCCAGTAGTCGGTCATGCCCGGGTTATAGCCGCGCGTTTCCGCGGCGAAGATGTAGTTCATATCCGGCGCGCGGAAACTGGTCGAGGCGCTGCCGCGCAGCAGCAGGCTGTCGAAGGGGCGGTACTCGAGGCCGACGTTCCAGGTGCCCTTGCCGGATTTGCGCCCGGCGAAGCGGAACTCGTCGTAGCGCGCCGCCGCCGATGCGGTCAGGGTGCTGAAGATCGGCACGTTGATCTCGGCGCCGATCGCATAACGGTCGCGCTCGCCTTCGGCACGCGTACCCGAGCTGGTGTTCCAGAACGTGCCGTCGCCCAGGCGCGCATCGGGGCGGTTGCTGTAGCCCTGGTTGCCGGCTTCGAGCACGCCGGCGAAGCCGACCGTGCCGGCCGGCAGCTCGAACAGGTCGCCGTTGACGGTGAAGCTGAGGTTCTGGATCCAGGCGGCGTTCTCGCTTTCGTAGAAGCCGGTCAGGCGCTGGTAGTCGGCCGGCGTCAGCGGTTGGTACAGACGCGAGAGATCGGGGTTGTATACGCCGATGCCGTTGCGCGTGCCCAGGCGCGGGCCGAGGTAGAACTCGTTGATGCCTTTCAGGAACTGGCGACGCTTGGTGCGGTTCTCGTAGCGGCCGCGGTTGTAGGCGACCTCAAAGTCCCAACCCGACTCGCCGAAGCTGCCGCGCAGGCCGGTGGTGAACGCCCAGGAGCGTTCGAGGAAGCGATTGTTGTTGGCGTGCGCCGAGCCGATCTCTTCCGGGGCGATGCGGCGGTACCAGATTTCGTTGAGGCCGCTGGCCTGGTTGTAGAAATAGTTGTTGTCCGAAGTCCAGCTCGGCGCGCGGGTGTTGTTCTCGATGCTCGAAATGCCCAGTTGCAGGTCGGCGAACACCTCGGTGCGGTCGCTCAGACGCCAGGTCAACGAACCGTAGGCATCGGCGTTTTTCTTCTGGGTCTGCACGGTCCAGAACGCCGGCGAGGCCTCGTTGCTGCCGCAGTACCAGCCCTGGCGAGGATTGCGCGTGCGCTGCACCGAGCCGTGGTACAGCTCCGAGACCGCATCGCAGGCCGCGCCCGGGTCGATGAAACCGTTGCTCTGCGCGTTGCGCCGGAACGCCACCTGGGTCGGCAGCAGCGCCGTGCCGGAAGGTTGGTCGAGCAAGGAATCCATGAAGTCGCGCTGGTCGCCCCAGATCGCTTCGCGATGCAGCAGCTCGATGCCGAAGACTGCGTCGAACTTGTCGCCCGACAAACCGCTGACCACCTGCAGGCGCTGGTTCTGGCCGCCGCCCTGCTCGGTGCCGCCGACGCGCAGGTTGACTTCGGTGCCTTCGAACTTGTCCTTGAGGATGATGTTGACCACGCCGGCGACCGCGTCCGAGCCGTAGATCGCCGAAGCGCCGCCGGCCAACACTTCGATGCGCTTGATCAGCGCAGTGGGAATGTTGGCGAGGTTGACGACGTTGACCGAACCCTCATACGCCAGCGGGTAATCGACCAGACGCCGGCCGTTGACCAGCACCAGGGTGTGGTTGGGGCCGAAGCCGCGCAGGTTGATGGTGTTGGCCGCGGGCGTGAAGGTATTGCCGAAATCCTCGCCCTGCACCGAGCCGGTGTTCTGGGTCAGCGCGCTGATCGCATCGAAGGCGCTGCGATAGCCCTGCGCGTCGATCTCTTCCTTGCTGATGATCGTCACCGGCGACGGCCCTTCCAGGGTCGCGCGCGGGATGCGCGAACCGGTCACCACGACCTGTTCGAGATTGGTCGCGGCTCGGTCGGCCGGCGGTGCCTCCGCGGCCTGGACA
This sequence comes from Lysobacter sp. 22409, assembly GCF_052045105.1. Classification (NCBI taxonomy): domain Bacteria; kingdom Pseudomonadati; phylum Pseudomonadota; class Gammaproteobacteria; order Lysobacterales; family Lysobacteraceae; genus Lysobacter; species Lysobacter sp. 22409. The sequence goes on from NZ_JBQEOE010000002.1 coordinate 92,675, forward strand.
GCGGACGCGGCCATCATGGGCAACGCCAGGGCGAGAACGACGGAAAGCGGACGGCGTTGCAGCCGCAGGACAGCGTGCATGGGGAATCCTTGGCAGAGGGGTGGGCCAGGCCGCCGGGTGTTGCGATCCCCGGACACTGGCGACTGGCGTTCGATTCATCTTTGTTGCTATGCAGCACACACAGAAATGAAGGCGCTGCATCTGCATATGGCGACCGGGAATTTGCTTTGCGACGCAGAGCCTGCCGAGCCCGTCGAAACGGCGATGTGCGCTTGCGCACGAAGCCGATGCGAGCCGCTCGTGAACGTGGCGTCGGCAAATCGACAGAATCGGCAAAGCCGCACGCAATGCGATTCGAAGAGTGCTCGTTATCTGCGTGACCGTTCGCACGTTGATGGGGATAACTGCGCCATCGTGGTGAATTCGCCGTCGCCTATGCGCATTCGAACAGTGACGCAGCGCATCCCACGACACATTGATCTGTGACGCAACCGGGACTTTGCGGCTTGCCGGCCGACATAAGCTCGCGCTCCCCGACACGACCGATGACAGGAGCGCGCCGATGACCCGCTCGATAACCGCCTCCGAACAGGCCGCGATCCGCACTCGACTGCAGGATCGTTACGGCACGCTCGGACGCAGCACGCCGTCGAAAGCCGCGCGCGCCAAACTCGACGCGACGCAAAGCGCCGCGCCGGACGTGCAGGCCTCGCCGCTGCTGGTTTCGCCGCTCGACCTGCCGCGTCCTCCGTTCGTGGTGCGCGCGCTCGCCAGCCTCAGCTACGGCGCCACCGCGCAATCGATCAGCGAGTTCAACGCGCTCGGCACCACCGATACGCAGCGCCTGGCCAACTACGTCGACTGGCAACTGGACTGGGCCAACATCGACGACAGCGCGGTCGAGACGCGTTTGCTCAACGCCGGCTACACCACCCTGGGCAAATCGCTGACCCAGTTGTGGGCCGACCACGTCAAGCCGAACCCGGCCTACGAAGTGCGCATGCGCCCGGCCTGGGAGGCGCAGCGCGCCGCCCTGGTGCGCGCGGTGCATTCCAAGCGCCAGTTGCGCGAGGTCATGGTCAATTTCTGGCACGACCATTTCAACGTCACCGCCAGCGACTACGACGCCGGCCCGGTCTACGTGCATTACCAGCGCGACGTATTGCGCCCGCATGCCTTCGGCAATTTCCGCGCGATGCTCGAGGAAGTCGCCAAGAGCACCTCGATGCTCTACTACCTCGACAACGCCTCCAACACGCGCGCCGGCCCGAACGAAAACTTCGCCCGCGAATTGCTGGAACTGCATACGCTCGGCGCCGAGCATTACCTGGGTTTCATGGACCCGTTCCAGGTTCCGCCCGATGCCGAAGACCCGACCTACCCGGCCGGCTACACCGACATCGACGTTTACGAGACCGCCTCGGCCTTCACCGGCTGGTCGATCAAGAACGGCCACTGGCAGTACCCGACCGAGAACGACGGCAGCTTCGTCTATCGCCAGGCCTGGCACGATGCCGGCCCGAAGTTCCTGCTCGGCCGCATGCTCTATCCCGAGCAGCCGGCGCTGAAGGACGGGCGCGACGTACTCGACCGCCTCGCCAGCCACCCCGGCGTGGCCCGCTTCATCTGCAAGAAACTCATCCGCCGCTTCGTCAGCGACACGCCCAGCGCGGCTCTTGTGACCAGCGCGGCGGCGATCTTCCGCCAGAACTGGCGCAGTGCCGACCAGATCGCGCTGACGCTGCGCCACATCGTCTTGTCGAGCGCGTTCGCGCAGGCCTGGGGCCTGAAGTCGCGGCGCCCGTTCGAGGCCGTCGCCGCGGCGATGCGCACGCTCGGCAGCGACTGGACGATTGCGGTCGGCACGCCGAAGAGCGACGAGTTCGCCTGGCGCATGGGCTTCACCGGCCACGCGCCCTACGAATGGCCGGCGCCGAACGGCTATCCCGACACCCAGGCCGCGTGGTCGGGTTCGGGCAGTTATGCGATGACCTGGAAGATCCTCAACTGGATCACCGAAACCCAGGACGGCGGCGTGCCGATGGCGCCGATCCTCGCCACCACGCGCAGCAAGGTGCCGTCGTGGACGCCGACCAAGCTGGTCGATTTCTGGTGCAAGCGCATCCTCGGCTATCTGCCGACCGCGGCGCGCCGCCAGACCTTGATCGCCTTCATGGCCCAGAACGGCGACCCGCTCACTTACGTGGTCACCGACACCAACACCTGGGCGGCGAGCGACCTCAAGCGCCACTACAACCAGGACCGATTGCGCAGCATGGTGTCGCTGATCCTGATGTCGCCCGAATTCCTCAGCCGCTAGCAGGCCGCCGACATGACGCTGACCCGACGCGAGTTTCTCAAAGGCACCGCCGCCGTCACCGCCGGTGCGGTGGGCGGCCCCGCCCTGCTGTTCGCCAACCCCGCCTTCGCCGCCGCCAACGGCCACGACACTGTCGTGCACCTGTTCCTGCGCGGCGGCCTGGACGGCCTCAACCTGGTCGTGCCGATCAGCGGCAACGACCGCAGTTTCTACGAGCAGGCACGGCCGAATCTGTCGATCGCCGCGACCGGCACCTACGGCGCCTTGCCGTTGACGCTCGGCACTGGCGCCGCCACCGGCTTCGGCTTGCATCCCTCGGCGAACGGCCTGCGCGATCTGTGGAACGCCGGGCACCTGGCCATCGTGCACGGCTGCGGACTCGCTACCAGCGTGACCCGCAGCCACTTCGATGCGCAGCTCTACATCGACCTGGGCACGCCCGGGCAACAAGGCATCGGCAGCGGCTGGTTGACGCGCGCGATGAACACCCAGCCGAACCTGAGCGGCGCGGAAAAACTGCCGGCGCTCGGCGTCGCTTCGCGGCAACCGGCCGGGCTGTTGGCTTCGGTGCAGGCGCTGACCATGGCCAGCCCGAGCGATTTCGCCCTCAACGCCGGCGCCTGGTCGTGGCAGACCGCGCGGCCCGATTCGCCGGTCGGCTTCCGCGGCGTCAACGAAACCCTGGCCAGCCTGTGGGCCGGAACGACCGCGCTCGAACTCGGCGGCCAACGCGCCGACCGCGCCTTGCAGGTGATCGCGCGCCAGTCCTACAGCGCGCCGCCGGCGGGCTGGCCGAGCAGCGGCTTCGCCCAGCAACTGTGGACCATCGCCCAGTCGATCCAGTTCGACCTCGGCCTGCACTACGCCACGCTCGACCTCGGCGGTTGGGACACCCATGACGGCCAGGGCACGGCCGGCAGCGGCTATCACTACTACCAGAACAAGATCGCCGAACTCTCGCAGGCCTTGTCGGCGTTTTATGCCGCGCTGGATGCGAGCGGACACGCCTCGCGCGTGACCGTGGTGGTGCAGTCCGAATTCGGCCGGCGCGTGCGCGCCAACGCCAACGGCGGCACCGACCACGGCTACGGCAATCCGGTGCTGGTGCTGGGCGGCCCGGTCAACGGCCGGCGTTTCTACGGCACCTGGTCCGGGCTCGATCCGGAAATCCTGTCGCCGCATTTCGGCGACGTGCCGGTGACCACCGACCACCGTCAGGTGCTGTCGGAAATCCTGGTGCGGCGGATGGGCAATACCGACCTTGCGACGGTATTTCCCGGCTACACCGGCTATGCGCCGCTCGGGATCATGCGCGATTTCGGAACACTGGCGAAACCGCTGCCGGAGCTGCGCCGGCTGTACAAACCGGCGACGAAACCGGCGGCGGCGGACGATCCGGATTTGCTGGAGCGTTTGCTGCGTTATATGCGGCAGTTGGTGGATTGAGCCGGGACTGTCCGCGCGTTGGCTGAGGGACGTTGCTTCTTCTCGTGGGGCGAGCAAGAGCAAATCCCCCGCGCTCTGCATTCGCGGTCTTCACCGATTTCCGTCGGCGCCGCCCCCTTCTAAAAAGGGGGCCATCGGTCAGCGCTCGCTGTCCCTTGCTTGATGCAACCCAAGTTCTTCCCCCCTTTGAAAAAGGGGTCTAAGGGGGGATTTGCTGTTGCTGTTGCTGTTGCTGTTGCTGTTGCTGCGGCCCACCCCACTACTCCGCCCCGAACTTCTCCGCGAACAGCACCGACACCCAGTCGACGAACACCCGCACCCGCGGCGACAGCTGCCGGTGCTGCGGATACAACACCGACACCGGCACGCCCGGGCTGCGGTAATCGCTCAACACTTCCACCAGGCGGCCATCGCGCAGATGCGGTTCGATGTGATGCCGCGGCAACTGGATCAATCCGCAGCCGCGCAAGGCCGCGGCGACATAGCATTCGGCTTCGTTGACCGAGATCCACGAGCTCAGCGGCACCTCGCGCAATTCGCCGTCGACGATGAACTCGAACGGATACCGCACATCGCGGTTGCTGGAGAAAAACCCCACCGACTGGTGCGCGGACAATTCGTCGGGATGCTTTGGGGTGCCGAAATACGCCAGATAGTCGGGGCTCGCACAGGTCGCCTCCGGCATCACCGCCAGGCGCTTGGCGATCAACGACGAGTCGCGCGGGTTGCCGGCGCGCACCACGCAGTCGATGCCCTCGCGCACCAGGTCGACCAGGCGGTCGCCGCTGCTGATCGCCAGGTCGATATGCGGATAACGCGCGCGGAACTCGTCGATGCGCGGCAGGATGATGCCGGTCGCGTGCGAGCCGTGCAGGTCCAGGCGCAAGGTGCCGCGCGGATTGCTCGCGACCGAGCGCAGCGCCGAATCGGCATCGTCGAGTTCGGCCAGGATGTGCACGCAGCGTTCGTAATAGGCCTGGCCGTCGAGGGTCGGCCGCACCTGGCGCGTAGTGCGTTCGAGCAGGCGCACGCCCAGGCTCGCCTCCAGCTCCTTGATCGCATGGGTCGCGGTGGCCTTGGGCAGGTCGAGCACGCCGGCGGCGCGGGTGAAGCTGCCGAGCTCGACGATGCGGGTGAACAGGCGCAGGGCCTCGAAACGGTCCATGGCGGGCTCCCGGGCGGCCGGCGGCGACATTGTTGGCAATTATTGAATTGTATTGCCAATCCAGCATGGTTTATCCAACTCAGGACAATCAGCAGACTGCCTCCACCGCGGAACCCTGGCATCCCGCCCCCGCCGCCCAACCTGGAGTCCAGCCATGTCGTCCACCCAGCCCGTCCAGCCCCAGACCGCCCTCGTCACCGGCGCCTCGCGCGGCATCGGCCGCGCCATCGCCCTGCGCCTCGCCGCCGACGGCTACGCGGTCGTCGTCAACTACGCCGGCAACGCCGCCGCGACCGAGGCCGTGGTCGCGCAGATCCGCGACGCCGGCGGCCAGGCCATCGCCGCCCAGGGCGATGTCGCCGATCCCGTCGCGATGGAGCGCGTATTCGCCCTCGCCTTGCAGACCTACGGCCGCCTCGACGCGGTGGTCAACAGCGCCGGCATCATGCCGTACGTGCCGATCCAAGGCGGCGACCTGGCCGAGTTCGACCGCGTCATCGGCACCAACCTGCGCGGCAGCTTCGTCGTGCTCGGCCTGGCCGCGCAGCATCTGCGCGACGGCGGCCGCATCGTCGCCCTGTCGACCAGTGTGATCGGCAAGGCCTTCCCTACCTACGGCCCCTACATCGCCTCCAAGGCCGGCGTCGAAGGCCTGGTGCACGTGCTCGCCAACGAACTGCGCGGCCGCAACATCACCGTCAATGCGGTCGCCCCGGGCCCGGTCGGCACCGAGCTGTTCCTGCACGGCAAGAGCGAAGAACAGATCGCCCACTTCCGCGGCCTGGCGCCGCTGGAACGCCTAGGTACGCCGGAGGAAATCGCCGCGGCCGTGTCCTTCCTCGCCGGCCCCGACGGCAGTTGGGTGAACTCGCAGGTGCTGCGCGTCAACGGCGGCTACGTTTTCTGATCGTCGGCGGCGCGGTCTTCGCCGCGCCGTCTCCCGCTACCCATCCCCTTCATCGCGGGCGTCGACGACGCCCGTCAGCGGAGCTTTGCCATGAACCAGCAGATCGTTCTCGTCACCGGCGCCTCCAGCGGTTTCGGCGCCCTCGCCGCGCGCGCGCTCGCCGACGCCGGCCACACCGTCTACGCCAGCATGCGCGACACCGCCGGCCGCAACGCCGTCCAGGTCGAGGCCGCCCGCGCCTATGCCCGCGAGCACCGGGTCGACCTGCGTGCACTCGAACTCGACATCGCCTCGCAGGCCTCCGCCGACGCCGCGATCGCGCACGTCGTCGCCGCGCATGGCTGCCTCGACGTGGTGATCCACAACGCCGGCCACATGGCCTTCGGCCCGGCCGAAGCGTTCATGCCCGAGCAGTACGCGCAGCTCTACGACACCAACGTGATCGGCAGCCAGCGCGTCAATCGCGCCGCCCTGCCGCAGTTGCGCGCACAAGGCCGCGGCTTGCTGCTGTGGGTGTCGAGCAGCAGCGTGCGCGGCGGCACCCCGCCTTATCTAGCCCCCTATTTCGCCGCGAAGGCGGCGATGGATTCGCTGGCGGTCAGCTATGCCGGCGAACTCGCGCGCTGGGGCATCGAGACTTCCATCGTGATGCCGGGTGCGTTCACCTCGGGCACCCATCACTTCCTGAATTCGGGCACGCCGGCCGACAGCGCGCGCAACGCCGACTACGAGGCCGGCGTCGCCGCCGGTTTCGGCGAGGAGATCCTGGGCAAACTCGCCGGCACCGTGCCCGAGGACGCCGACGTCGCCAGCGTCGCCGAGGCCATCGTCGAGATCGTCGCGAGCCCTTACGGCCGGCGCCCGTTCCGCGTGCACGTCGACCCGGCCGGCGACGGTTGCGACGTCGTCAGTGCGGTCGGCGACCGCATCCGCGCCGAGTTCCTGCGCCGCGTCGGCCTGGGCGACCTGCTCGGAGTGCGCCTGCCGTCGAATACCCAGCCGCAGCGCGACCGCGGCTGAGCGCGCGACGGCCGGCATGCGGCCGCCGCCGGCTCAGTTCTCGGGCTTGGAAGCGTCGAGCTCGAAACAGTGTTCGCCGGCCGGATGACGCCAACTGCGCGGATGCCATTCGTTCGTAGCTCGACGCTTGGCATCCTCGCGCCCGGTGTCGGTGGCGAAGCTCGCGCACAGGCGAAAGCGGCCGGCCTCGCCGACGAGGTAGCGGTAAGGCGCGGCGGTAACCGGATCGACCGTGCTCAGGGCCACGCCCGGTTGGTTCGCCAGGCTCGGCAGATCCGCCGGCAGGCGCGCCTGCTGTTTCCAATAGTCGCGCACCTCGTCGTTGATCCGGTCCAGTTCCTGCGTGCGGCGCTGATCGAGCTTGGCCTCGCGCTGCGAACCTGGGCCGCCCATGACCACGATCGCCGCCGTCACCGCCGCCGCGATCGCCACTGCGGCTGCGATCAGCAGCCAACGTCCGACCGGTGCGCTCATGCCTGGCTCTCCTCGCGACGCAGGTCCCACAGGTAGTAACCGAATACGCTGCCGGCGATCGTCGCGACCACCAGCACCTTGAGCACGAAACGCAGGCTCAATTCGCCGCCGAGCAGGTTGTAGACCAAGGCGGTCATGTCGCCGATCAACACCGTAGCGGCGATGAACAAGGTCAGGTAAGTCAGCCAGCGACGCACCGGCGACAGGCGCTTGATCGGATGCCGCGCAACGTCCTGGGCGACCCGGTGGGCGACGAAAGCGAACACCGGGAAAGCGATCACCAGCGCCGACACCGACCAGCGCAGCGAGTCGTCGACGCTCTTGCGCCAAAACTCGTAACCGTTGTCGGCGGCATCCGGCCAGGCGATGTTGATCAGATCGAACAACAAGCTGCCGAGGTGGTAGGCGACGAAGTACAGGGTGGTGAACATCACCAGGTAGGCGAAGGCCTCGCGCGCCGACAACGAGGCGCGCGGCTTCGGCACCGGCAGCACGAAACCGACGTCGGCATAGGCGTCGAGCGCGCCGCGGGTCTGCTCGGCACTCCAGCCTGCCGCCGCCAGCGCCTGTGCGGTCGCCTCCTTCGATTGCCCACGCAACAAGGCTTCGCGGACGAAACCCTCCAGTTCCAGACTTCCCGAGGCCATGGCCACCGCTCCATAAAGGGACGCCCGGAATGTAGCAGTGCCGGGGCTGGCCGGCGCAGGGATCGGCGAGGTAGCGGAAAACGCTACCCGCGGGGGACCGACGTCGCTACGCCGAGTCTTCGCCGCGCAGACCTTGCCAACAAGCGTCCGCGCGGCGGCGGCCTGCACCGCCGCTCGTCGAGCCTGGCCGTCGTCGTGCCCGAATGCGGCTATATTCCGCGAACGCGCCATGGACGGCCCGGCGCAAGCGCACGAGCCGGAGCCATCGCCGCCGCACAGGGGACATGCTCATCACAGCAGGCCCACCACACAGCAGGCCCACTAAAGCACGCCCACCACAGGTCGAACCATGCGCCACACAGACGATGCAAGGCCAGCACGACTGTTGATGCTGGCATCGGCTTTTGTCCTGCTGCTGCCGTGGTGCAGCGCCGCAGCCCAAGCCCAAGCCGCGCGCCCGCCCGCGCCGGAAGCGAGCAAGCTCGTAGCCACGGCCTCTCCCGAAGACTATGCCGCCGTGCGCAAGGTCCTCGACCGCTATATCGAGGCCGGCCGCCAGGGCAAGAGCGAGCTCATGCGCCCGGCGTTCCTGCCGCAAGCGACCATCCACGGTCTCGCGGCCGACGGCAGCATCGGCGGCGGTCCGATCCGCAGCCTGTTCGACTACATCGACAGCGCGCCCGCGGCCAAGCAACTGCAGGCGCAGATCGTCTCGATCGAGATCGTCGGCACCATCGCGCAGGCGCGGGTCGAATCCGACCAGTGGAACGGCGCGCGCTACAGCGACCTGTTCCAACTGTTGAAGGTCGGCGGCGAGTGGAAGATCCTCAGCAAGATCTACCACACCCACTGACCTTCATACTCTGGAGTAGGAGCGGCGGGAGTAGGAGCGGCGCAAGCCGCGACCACGCGGCTGCGGTCGGCGACGTACGATCCATCGGGAACCAAGCGCCCACGACCTCAGGCACTGCCCGTCTCCGGGGTTTCGCGTTGCCGGACCGGCCGCGTCACCTGCTTCTCCACGCACGCCGGCAGCCCGTCGCCCGCCTGTGCGGCCTCGCGCCGATAGACGCTCGGCGGCACGCCGACCAGTTCGGCGAACCGCGTGCTGAAGGTGCCCAACGATGAGCAGCCGACCTCGAAGCAGATCTCGGTGACGCTGAGGTCGCCGCGGCGCAGCAAGGCCATCGCGCGCTCGATGCGCCGAGTCATCAGATACGAATACGGCGACTCGCCGTAAGCGGCGCGGAACTGCCGGCTCAGATGCCCGGCCGACATGCCCACGCCCTGGGCGAGCGCCTCGACGTCGAGCGGCTGCGCGTACTCGCGGTCGATGCGGTCGCGCACGCGGCGCAGGCGCGCGAGGTCGCGCAGGTAAGTCGTGGCATCGGGGCTGTTACTCATCGGCGCGATCCTGCCATGCCCGGCGCGAGCCGCCTAGCGCGATCGGCCTGGTGCGATCGGCCTCGTCCAAGCATCGGCGACGCTGGTTGCGCCCGCGCTCCATCGAAGCGCGATCCGAAACTGCGGACGGCTGCTCTTAAATCGCCCTCCGCGCGGGCGCAGGCCTGGGTTGTGCGCTGCCGGGTTCCACTAATCTCGCGATTGGATCGATCTAAACCGTTCCGGTCGGTCCCCGTCGCGGCGGCGCCCCGCCGTTCCTGGCCAGTTCCAGTCGTCCCCTGCCGCAGCCCCTTCGCGGCAACGATCGTCGAGCCGGCCGCCTTCGCACCGACAAGGACATCCTCATGCCATCGAGACAGAGCGCTTCACCCCGACCGGGCCTGCACGCAGGCCCGAGGCTCATGAGCCTGACGTTCACCAGCCTGCAGTTGACCAGCTCGCAGTTCGCGGGCCTGCTGCTGTGCCTGGGCTTCGCCGGCACGGCCTCGGCCGCCAACCTCGCCTTGAACAAACCCGCCACCGGTTCGACCGCCTGCAACGCCAACGAAGCGCCGGCGAAGGCTTTCAACGGCAGCACCGGCGGCGGCAACAGCGACAAGTTCTGCTCCGCGGCCAGCAGCCGTTGGTTGCAAGTCGATCTCGGCGCCAGCCGTTCGATATCGAGTTTCGTGATCAAGCATGCCGGCGCCGGCGGCGAACCGGCGTCGTTCAACAGCAAGAGCTTCAACATCCAGACCTCGGCCAACGGCAACGCCTGGAGCACCGCGGTCAGCGTGAGCAACAACAGCGCCAACGTCAGCACGCACCCGATCGCGGCGACCAGCGCGCGTTACGTCCGCCTCAACATCGCCACGCCGACCCAGGGCAGCGACAGCGCCGCGCGCATCTACGAGTTCGAGGTCCACGACGCGCCGCCGGCCGCCGAGAAGCTGGTGCAGGTGCTCGACCAGGTGCCGCAGTTCGGCATCTATCGCAGCACCGAGCCGACCACCTACACGCCGCCCGCGGGCGTACTGATGTGGAAGCGCGGCACCGAGTACGCGCGCAAGCTCAGCGACGCCGAGAAGGCCAAGATCGGCGACGACGTCGCCCTGCGCATCGTCTATCACGCCCAGTGCGACCCCTACGATCGCTTCGCCTCGGCCTTCTTCATCAGTACGCCGAAGGGCATTGCGCCCACCGTCGACACGCCGCGGGTGACCTTCACCGATTTCATTTCGCCGTTCAGCGACATGTGGCAGGGCGCGAAAGCGACCCGGGTGTATCCGGATGCGCCGATGAACCCCTATGCCGCGGCGCTGGCCAACCCCGACCGCGACATCTGGGTCGGCATCAGCGGCGGCGCCAATCCGCAATACGGCGGCGATGCCTGCGAACAACACGGCGTGACCGACCCGGCGATCGCCGAAGTCGGCTTCAAGTACTCGCTGGCGTTGGTCTCCACCCAGGCGCTCACGCCCGGCAGCGACCCCGACGTGATCGGCCTGCTGTCGCGCTCGTCGGAAAAGGACGACAGCATCGCCACCGCCACCGTCTCGCACACCGCCAACCTGGGCATCGCCACCCTCGCGGTCAGCATCGCCGGCTACGGCGCTTCCAGCGGCGGCCAGGAATACACCAACACCAACATCGCGGTGAAGCTCAACGGCACGCAGATCGCGACCTTCAGCACCAAGATCGATTGCGCGAGCTACGAGCAGTTCAGCCCGCGCGGCAACCCGGGCATCTTCCGCAACAACAACACCACCAACCCGCGCAGTTGGTGCCCGGGCGCACTGGTGCCGATGCGTTATTTCGACCTCGGCAACATCGCCGGCAAGACCCTGCAGGTCGGTCTCGGCGTCGGCAATCCCTCGCCGTGGACCGCCGACTCGCAATACGTGACCAGCGTGAGCGTGCTCGAACACTGATCGCGCGCAGGACGCCGGCCGCTCGCGACGGCCGGCGTCCTCCTGGGTCGATGAAATCGCCTTGGTGGGCCGCGGCATCGGCGCAGCGGACAGGCGCGTCCCGGCGCCGGAATGGACCGTTTGCGGCCGGTTACGGCGCCTCGACCTCAAAGCCCTTGGCCTGCAGCTTGGCGACGACGCCGTCGGCCTTGAGCAACTGCGATATCGGCAGGACGGTGAAGACCACCCGCTGTTCCTTCAGCGCGCCGTCGACGGCGTGATACCAGTGCTCGGCCATCTGCGCCTGGACATCGTCCATACCGAGCTTCTGCGAGAAGCCCGAGCCGGTCAGTGCGTTCAGACAAGCCTCGTGCTGATCTTCGTAAGGCAAGGCACGCAGCGCGTCGATGTCGCCGGTGGCCCAGGCATTGGCGCGCGTAGTCATGATCGCCAGGTCGGTTTCGAGCCGGTCCAGCGTCTTGCGGAAGCAGGCCACGTCGTCGAGCGTGGTCGCATTGAAGGCCTTGAGGGTCTGTTTCGGATCCTCGACCTTGAGCGGCAGGCTGGTGGAGCGCGTTTCGATCCCGGCCGCCTCGACCGCCTTGCGGATCGCCGGCCCGACGATGCCGGTTTCGTCGAGACCGCTTTTCTTCAGCGCCGCACGATACAGCTCGCTCGCCGCGAACAGCGGCCGCCAGTTCTCGACGCTGTTGTCGCGGCCGATGTATTTGAGCTTCAACACCTGCCAACGCGCATACAAGTCCGCCGGCAGCACGTCCTGCAGTTTCGCGCCGCCGGGGTTCTTGCGCAGTTTCAGCATCGAAGGCAACAACGACAGGCGCCCGAACAGGCCGATATCGGCGCTGACCGACAGGCGCGGCGGCTGCAATGCGAGCTGCGATTGTGCGATCGCGGCATCCATGTCGCGCGACAGCCAGGTGATGTCCTTGGGCAGCGGCGACAGCGTTCCCAGGATCCACAACACGCGATCGCCCTTGTGGAATTTCCACAGGCCGGGCCCCGGCTGCACGCCGGAAACCACCACCACGTCCATGTCGACGATGGGCGGCGGCGCCACGGCCGCCACGGCCGCGACAGAGGACGGTGCACCGCCTTGCGTTGACGACGGCTGCGCCGCCGCGGGCGCGGCCAGCATCGCGGTCGCCAGACCTAACAGCAGCTTCCTTCGCATCTCGGCGTTCTCCTTTGGTCGAACCGCAGTCGAGGCAGGGTTCGGCCACGATGGAAGCCCATCCGCGAGCCCGGCGCAAGTCGATCCGCCGCGACTGTCCCAGGCAATGCCTGCCGGTATGTCGCCGGCTGCTTCCGCCGCAGGCGCGAAGCTAAACGGCGCACAAAAGAAAAGCGGGCCGAAGCCCGCTTTTCTCGAATCCGACGTTGCGCGTGCCGATTACTCGGCGACGACGCCCTCGCCTTCTTCGACGGCCTTCATCGACAGGCGGATACGGCCCTGCTTGTCGACTTCCAGCACCTTGACCTTGACCACGTCGCCTTCCTTGAGCTTGTCGCTGACCTTCTCGACGCGCTCGTTGGAGATCTGCGAGACGTGGACCAGACCGTCCTTGCCCGGCAGGATCGTCACGAAGGCGCCGAAGTCCATGATCTTGGCGACCTTGCCTTCGTAGATGCGGCCCGGCTCGACGTCGGACACGATCTGGTCGATGCGCGCCTTCGCGGCCTGAGCGGCGGCGGCGTTGACCGAAGCGATGACGATGGTGCCGTCGTCCTGGATGTCGATCTGGGTGCCGGTTTCCTTGGTGATCGCCTGGATGGTCGAGCCGCCCTTGCCGATCACTTCGCGGATCTTGTCCGGGTGGATCTTCATGGTCAGCAGACGCGGCGCGTACTCGGACAGCTCGGTGCGCGATTCGGTGAGGGCGTGAGCCATCTCGCCGAGGATGTGCAGACGGCCGGCCTTCGCCTGGCCCAGCGCGACCTTCATGATCTCTTCGGTGATGCCCTGGATCTTGATGTCCATCTGCAGCGCCGAGATGCCCTCGGAGGTGCCGGCCACCTTGAAGTCCATGTCGCCGAGGTGATCTTCATCGCCCAGGATGTCCGACAGGACGACGAAGTTGTCGCCTTCCTTGACCAGGCCCATCGCGATGCCGGCGACCGGCGCCTTGATCGGCACGCCGGCGTCCATCAGCGCCAGCGAGCTGCCGCAGACCGAAGCCATCGAGGACGAACCGTTCGACTCGGTGATTTCCGAGACGATGCGGATGGTGTACGGGAATTCTTCCATCGTCGGCATCACGGCGAGCACGCCGCGCTTGGCGAGGCGGCCGTGGCCGATTTCGCGACGCTTCGGGCCCATCATGCGGCCGGCTTCGCCGACCGAGTAAGGCGGGAAGTTGTAATGGAACAGGAAGTGTTCCTTGTACTCGCCCGAGACGGCGTCGATGATCTGGCCGTCGCGCGCGGTGCCGAGGGTGGCGACCACGATGGCCTGGGTTTCGCCGCGGGTGAACAGCGAGGAGCCGTGGGTACGCGGCAGCACGCCGACGCGCGAAGCGATCGGACGCACGGTGTCGAGGGCGCGGCCGTCGATGCGGACCTTGGTGTCGAGCACCGAGTTACGCATGGTCTGGTACTCGAGCTCGCCGAATTCCTTCGACAGCTCCGAGGTGCTCCAGCCGTCGGCTTCGGCGCGGCCGGCGAGGCTCTGCAGCACGTCCTTCTTGATCGCGCCGATGGCGTCGCGGCGCTGCAGCTTGTCGCGCACTTGGAAAGCGGAGGCGAGCTGGCCGCCGACGGCTTCCTTCAGCGCGGCGATCAGCGCCTCGTTCTTGACCGGAGCTTCCCACGTCGACGGCTTGGTGCCGGCTTCGACGACGAGCTCGTTGATGATGTTGATGACCTTCTGCATTTCGCGATGGCCGAACATCACCGCGCCGAGCATGACGTCCTCGGACAGCATCTTGGCTTCGGATTCGACCATCAGCACCGCGTTCGAGGTGCCGGCGACGACGAGCTCGAGCTCGGATTCGGCCAGCTCGGCGGCGGTCGGATTGAGCAGGTACTGGCCGTTCTTGTAACCGACCTTGGCCGCGCCGATCGGGCCCTGGAACGGGGTGCCGGCCAGCGCGAGCGCGGCCGAGGCACCGATCAGGGCCGGGATGTCGCCGTCGATTTCCGGATTCATCGACATGACCGTGGCGATGATCTGGACTTCGTTACGATAGTCCTCCGGGAACAGCGGACGGATCGGACGGTCGATCAGGCGCGAGATCAGCGTTTCCTTCTCGGTCGCACGGCCTTCGCGCTTGAAGAAGCCGCCCGGGATGCGACCGCCGGCGTAGAACTTCTCCTGGTAATCCACGGTGAGCGGGAAGAAGTCCTGGCCTTCGCGCGCGCTCTTGGCGGCGACGGCCGTCACCAGCAACACGGTGTCCTCCATCTTCACGATGACGGCGCCGCCGGCCTGACGGGCGATTTCGCCGGTCTCCAGGGTCACCTGATGGTTGCCGTATTGGAAGGTCTTGGTAATTTTTGCCACGGGTGGGTTCCTTCGGTATCTATGCGTTCCGGTCGGGGCCCTTGCCCCGCTCCGGTCGGNCCAATAGGTGGGTGTGCGTTGCGCCGGTCCGACCGGCCGCGTTGCACGTGACCCGGTTTCGCCAGGTCGAAGCCATGCGCTCATCAAGCGCAGGCGGCGTTGCGTCCTGCAGCGCCACGCGGGTTTTCATGCCCGCCAAAACAAACCGCGGCGCATCGCTGCGCCGCGGTTGGGTGTCCGGTTAGCGGCGCAGACCGAGCTTTTCGATCAGAGCCTTGTAGCGATCGCCGTCTTTGCGCTTGAGGTAATCAAGCAGGCTGCGACGACGGTTGACCATCATCAGCAGGCCGCGGCGGCTGTGGTGATCCTGTTTGTGCTGCTTGAAGTGGCCGGTGAGCAACTCGATGCGAGCGGTGAGCAGGGCGACCTGGACTTCCGGCGAACCGGTGTCGGCGGCGCCGCGCTTGTTGTCTTCAATAATCTTGCTGGTGTCGATCGACATGACTTATGTTCTCTGTAGATGCGGGGCCCGCAGAAGCGAATCGGTCGCGACAAAATCGCCCCGACGCACCGCCTGGCCCGCCGCTTGCTTTAGTGAGGATTGCCGTCCAAGCAGGTCCCGTTTGGAAGTGCTTGAAAAGCGGCGGGATTGTACCAGCCCGCGGCGGCGAATGCGACCCGTGGGTCACTGGGCGGTGCCCGCCCGGACAGCTGCGACACCCGTTCAGTTACTGGTCGCCGGCTCGGCCTCTCCCGCCGCCTGCCCGGCCGCTTCCGGCGCCCAGGGACTGCCTGGCCGCGAACGCAGTCGCTTCAACAAATGGCGTATTTGCTGGAAATCCTTGGGCGGCTGCAGCCGCCAGCGCCCGTCGACCTTGCTCAGACTGATGATCCGCATCTCCCAGGCCGGACCGGCCCCGCCGCTTGCGTCATAGGTCGCCCGTCCCACCGCGTGATACAGGTCGGCCCCTTCGTAGAGCCCGCCGATGAGAGTCAGACTCTTCACTCGCTGCACCCCAGGCTGCCGGGTGAGGCCTGCCAGGAAGGTCGCGAAGAACTGGGCATCGTCCAGCGCTTTCAGTTCCGCTGGCGTCTTGCCGCCCAGCACCTCCAGGAATTCCAAGGGAATGAACTCGGGCTCGACCTGCTCGAAAACCTCGGTGAACACCTCGCGAATGTCCCTGAGCACCGCTGGATCGGCGAGATAGGCTGCACACAACCCGTCATTGGAGACTGCGCAGCCGCGCGCCTGCTCGGCGACCGTTTCCGGGCGGCTTCGATCGAGCCGCTGCAGCCATTCGGGCTCATCGGCGAATACCGGAGCAGCGATCGCCAGCAAACCGGCCAGCGCCGCACAAACGATGGATTTCATTGCGGCCCCCCTGCCCGTTGCGATTCGGTTCTGTGGTTGCTGCCGCCTCGCGGCAGCCGCTCAGCCGCCTTGCGCCGCCCAACGGAACAGGCGCTGCGGCTGCAGCCGCCCTTCGGCCTGGCGTAAACCGAGGCCCAGGCAGCGCCCCGCTTCGCCGAACACCGCCACCAGGCCCGGTTCGCCGGGCTCGCAGCTGACCGCCTGACCATGGCCGAGGCGCTCGGCGGCCGTGGCATCCAGGCTGACCCGGCCGAAACCGCTCAACCCGGCCTCGATCGGCAGCAGGCAGGCGTCGAGGGCGGGGTCGCTGCCCTGCTCGGCCAGTTCGCGCAATGCATCCAGAGTGATCATCCGCGGCTGCATGAACGGTTCGACCCAGAGCCGGCGCAAGGTCGCCACGTGCGCGCCGCAACCGAGCGCCTCGCCGAGGTCGCGGACCAGGCTGCGCACATAGGTGCCGGAGCCGCATTCGATGTGCAGTTCCAGGCGCGGGCCGTCGCGGCCGGTCACGCTCAGGGAATGAACGACGACGTCGCGCTCGGGCGCTTCGATGACTTCGCCGCGGCGGGCCTTCGCATACAGCGGTTCGCCGCCCTGCTTGAGCGCGGAATAGATCGGCGCGCGCTGGCGGATCGGGCCGCGCAAGGGCGCCAAGGCGGCTTCGATCGCCGCGTCGTCGAATTCGGGCACCGGACGTTCGAGCAGGGGCGCGCCGTCGGCGTCGTCGCTGTCGGTGGTCAGGCCGAGCACCGCGGTCGCGCTGTAGGCCTTGCGCGCGCCGAGCAGCAGCCCGGCGATCTTGGTCGCTTCGCCGAAGCACAGCGGCAGCAGGCCGGTCGCGAGCGGGTCGAGGCTGCCGGTGTGGCCGCCCTTCTCCGCACGAAACAGATGACGTGCCTGCTGCAGCGCCTGGTTGGAGCTGATGCCGGGGGGCTTGTCGAGCAGCAGCAAGCCGTCGACGTTGCGCCAATTGCGTTTACGCGTCGTGTTCAAGCAAGCCGTCCGCCCCTGCCTGCGCGATTTGCGCGTCCTGAACCGCCTGCATCCCGGACACGCCGATCGCACCGATCAACTCGCCGCCCACGATCAGGGGCAGCCCGCCATCCAACGGCAACAGACCATCGATTCCGAGCAGTCGCAGCCCCAACCCGCCGGCAGCGACCGCGTCTTCGAACGCCTTGGTCGGACGGCGGAACTTGACCGCCGTCTCGGCCTTGGCCTGGGCCACGGGAATGCTGCCATATTGCGCCTGATCGAGCTTGTGCAACATCACCAGATGGCCGCCGCTGTCGACGATGGCGATCACCATCGGCCATTGCAGGCGTTCGGCCTCGGCCTGCGCGGCGCGCATGACCCGGCCGGCGGCCGCTAACGAAATCGGCGCGCCGTAACGCGGCGGTGGCTGCGACATGCGAGGGCTCCTGCTCGGGCAAGAAAGAAGGGAAAGAACGCCGCGCGAAGGCGATCGGGGTGCTGCGAGACGCGCCGCGCGCGTGGATCGGACAGAGCCACGATCGAGTCCTCGCGGATCGCGAACGACTGCGCCGGACTTGGCGGCTTCGCGCCGGTACCGACCGACGGACCGGGCGCCAGCGCCTGCCTGCGCTTACTCCGGCTTGGCGTCGCCGTCGCTTTGGCCGGCGGCCTGATCGTCGTCGGCTTCAGCGTCGGTTTCCAGCGGCGGCAGATCGCGCAACAGGATGCCGATGCGCTCGCCGCGATCGACCGAATCGTCGTAATGGAAATGCAGTTCGGGTACGTGACGCAGCTTCATCGCCCGGCCCAGCTGGTAACGCAGCTCGCGCGAGAGTTCCTTGAGCGCCTTGACGGCCTCCTTGGAACGCTCGGCCTGCAGCGCGGTCACGAACACCTTGGCATGGGCCAGGTCGCGCGAGACCTCGACGTCGGAAACGCTTACCGACGGCAGGTTGTGCTCGCGCACAGCCTCATGCACCAGCGTCCCGAGCTCGCGGCGGAGCTGGGCGGAAACGCGGTCGGTGCGATGGAACGATTTGCTGCTGGGCATGTGGATCCGGGAAACGAGAAACGGGAAAGAGAATCGGTAGAGCGGAAGGGGGAACCGGTTGCCGATAACCGCCTTGCGATTCCCGACTCCCGATTCCCGATTCCCTGTCTTACAGCGTCCGCTGCACTTCGATGCGCTCGAAGCACTCGATCTGGTCGCCCGGCTTGACGTCGTTGTAGGCCTTCACGCCGATACCGCATTCGGTGCCGTTGCGCACTTCGTCGACGTTTTCCTTGAAGCGGCGCAGCGATTCCAACTCGCCCTCGAAGACCACGGCGTTGTCGCGCAGGACGCGGATCGGCTTGCTGCGCTTGACCACGCCTTCGACCACCATGCAACCGGCGACCGCGCCGAACTTGGAGCTGCGGAACACGTCGCGCACTTCGGCGATGCCGATGATTTCTTCGCGGATCTCGACGCCGAGGATGCCCGAAGCCACCTGCTTCACCTGGTCGATCACGTCATAGATGATCGAGAAGTAACGCAGGTCGACGCCGTTGCCTTCGATGATGCGGCGCGCGGAGGCGTCGGCGCGGACGTTGAAGCCGATCACCGTGGCCTTGGCCGTGGCCGCCGCGTTCGCGTCGGACTCGGTGATGCCGCCGACGCCGGAGCTGATCACGTTGATGCGGATCTGGTCGTTCGACAGCGCCATCAAGGACTGGCGCAGCGCCTCGACCGAACCCTGCACGTCGGCCTTGATGACCAGGTTGAGGCTCAGCTGGCCCTCGCCCTTGCCCATCTGGGCCATGATGTCTTCCATGCGGTTGCCGGCAGCGGCGACCAGGCGCGATTCGCGGCGCTTGGCGTCGCGCTGCTGGGCGACGTCCTTGGCCAGACGCTCGTCCTCGACGACCACGAAGTCGTCGCCGGCATCGGGCACGCCCGACAAGCCGAGCACCTGCACCGGGATCGACGGACCCGCTTCCTGCACCTGCGAACCGGTTTCGTCGAACAGCGCACGCACGCGGCCGTACTGCACGCCGCAGACGAGGTAATCGCCCTTCTTGAGCTGGCCCTGCTGGACCAGCACGGTCGCGACCGGGCCGCGGCCCTTGTCGAGCGCGGATTCGATGACCGTACCGGTGGCGCGGCCGATCGGCACCGCACGCAGTTCCAGCACTTCGGCCTGCAGCGAGATCGCGTCGAGCAGATCGTCGACGCCGTCGCCGGTCTTGGCCGACAGCTCCACCATCTGGGTCTCGCCGCCGAAATCTTCGGCGACGATGCCCTCGGCGAGCAGCTCGTTCTTGACCCGCAGCGGATCGGCGCCGGACTTGTCGATCTTGTTGATCGCCACGATCAGCGGCACGCCGGCCGCCTTGGCGTGCTGCACGGCTTCCTTGGTCTGCGGCATGACGCCGTCGTCGGCGGCGACCACCAGCACGACGATGTCGGTCAGCTTGGCGCCGCGCGCGCGCATCGAGGTGAAGGCGGAATGGCCCGGAGTGTCCAGGAAGCTGATCACGCCGCGCGCGGTTTCGACGTGGTACGCGCCGATGTGCTGGGTGATTCCGCCGGCTTCGCCCGAGGCGACCTTGGTACGACGGATGTAGTCGAGCAGCGAGGTCTTGCCGTGGTCGACGTGACCCATGATGGTCACCACCGGCGGACGCGCGACCTTGTCGCCCTGCACTTCCTCGGCGTGCGCGATCAGCGCGTCCTCGGCGGCATTGGCGTTGGTGCGCACGACGGTGTGGCCGAGTTCTTCGGTCACCAGCGCGGCGGTGTCGTGGTCGATGCTCTGGTTGATGGTCGCCATGACGCCCATCTTGAACAGCGCCTTGACCACGTCGCCGCCCTTGAGGGCGAGCTTCTGGGCCAGGTCGGCGACCGTGATGGTCTCGCCGATCGCGACTTCGCGCACGATCGGTGCGGTCGGACGCGAGAAGCCGTGCTGGCCGCCGCCGGAGCGCGACTGCTCGGACTGGCGACGCGGCTGCGGCCGCGACTTGCCGCGCGAGCTGCTGGTGCGACGGGCGCGGTCGGAGGCGCTCAGATGCAGCTGGCCGGCGAAGCGGTTGGCCGCATCGTCGTCCTCGACGCCGGCGACCATCGCGTGCGAGCCGCGGGTCTTGTGGCGCGGCGCGTTGTGGTCGACCCGGGCCGGAGCCGGCGCGGCCGGCTTCGGATGGCCGTGACCGTGGGTCGTCGGCGGCTTGCGTACGGCCGTGGTCGTCTCTGCAGCGGCCTCGGCGGCCGCGACGACGACGCTGGCGTCGGCGAGCTTGGTCTTCTGCTCTTCCTCGGCCTGCTCGGCCTTGGCGCGCGCAGCTTCCTCGGCGGCGCGACGCACCGCATCGGCCGCGTCGGCGCGACGCTGGTCGTCGGCGGCCAGGCGCTGCTGTTCGGCGAGGTTGCGCTGCTTGGACTCTTCGAGCTTGCGCAGGATCTCGGCGCGTTCGTCGTCCGGCGAGATGGATTGGCCGGATTCGTTCGGCTTCACCAGCGTCACCTTCTTGCGCACGACCACGTCGACGGTGGTGCGGTTCTTGCCGCCACCGACGGTGATTTCCTGCTTGCGGCTGCGATTGAGCGTGATCTTCTTCGCCGCCTCGTCGGTCTCGGCCGGCTTGTCGACCTTGCCGTGAGCGCGCTTGAGGAAGCCGAGCAGCTTGACTTTCTCGATGCTGGTCACGACCTGGTCGGGGCCGCTGAACTTCATGCCGGCCTCGGCCAGCTGTTCCAGCAACTTCTCGACCGGCGTGTTCACCAGTTCGGCCAGCTTGCGGATGGTGGTTTGCTGCGACATTCGGTTTCCGTGTCCTCGTGGCGCGGGACGAGTCCCGCGCGTGATGGCGCCATTCTAGCTCCGCGCGCGCCGCACGACCGGCTCGCACAGACCTTTTTGGCCTGCCCGCGGACCGGGCCGATGCCCGATCCTGCGAATCCGAGGCCGGCCAGGCCGGTCTCGGTGTGCCGCAAGACGCTCTTTGAGCCTCTTGCGACGTGTGTCACCTCATTCGAACCAGTGCTTGCGCGCTTCCATGATCAGGGCGGCGGCACGTTCCTCGTCGACGCCTTCGATATCGGTCAACTCGTCGGTCGCCAGGTCGGCCAGGTCGTCGCGCGTGACCACCCCGCGCGAGGCGAGCGTGAAGGCCAGCGACTCGTCCATGCCTTCCAGCGACAGCAGATCGGCGGCCGGCTGGTGCTCGTCGAGCTCTTCCTCGGCGGCCAGCGCCTCGTTGAGCAGGGCGTCGCGGGCGCGGGCGCGCAGTTCCTCGACGATGTCCTCGTCGAAGCCCTCCACCGCCAGCAGCTCGCCGACCGGCACATAGGCGATTTCCTCGACCGTGCTGAAGCCTTCCGAGACCAGGATGCCGGCGATTTCCTCGTCGACCTCGAGCTTGTCCTGGAACAGCTGGCGGGCCGAGGACTGCTCGGCCTCGGACTTCGCCGTGACCTGGTCCTGGGTCATGACGTTGAGCTGCCAGCCCGACAGGCGGCTGGCGAGGCGCACGTTCTGGCCGCCCTTGCCGATCGCCTGGGCCAGGCGGTCTTCGGCCACGGCCAGGTCCATCGAATGCTTTTCTTCGTCGACGATGATCGACTGCACTTCCGCCGGCGCCATCGCGTTGATGACGAACTGGGCCGGGTTGTCCGACCACAGCACGATGTCGACGCGCTCGCCGTTGAGCTCGTTGGACACCGCCTGCACGCGCGAACCGCGCATGCCGATGCAGGCGCCGATCGGATCGGTGCGGTTGTCGTGGGCGAGCACGGCGATCTTGGCGCGGTCGCCCGGATCGCGTGCGCAGGCCTTGATCGAGACCAGGCCCTGGCCAACTTCCGGCACTTCGAGCTTGAACAGCTCCATCATGAATTCGGGGGCGGCGCGGCTGATGAACAGCTGCGGGCCGCGCGGCTCGGTGCGCACGTCGAACAGGAAACCGCGCACGCGGTCGCCGGCGCGCAGTACGTCGCGCGGAATGCCCTTGTCCTTCGGGATGATCGCCTCGGCGTTGCCGCCCAGGTCGACGTAGATGTTGCCGCGCTCCACGCGCTTGACGATGCCGGTGACCAGCTCGCCGACGCGGTCCTTCCACTGGTCCACGACCTGGGCGCGCTCGGCCTCGCGCACGCGCTGGACGATGACTTGCTTGGCGGCCTGGGCGGCGATGCGGCCGAAATCCGGGTTTTCGATCTGTTCTTCGATGTAGTCGCCGACCTCGACGCCTTCGACTTCGTCGATCGCGTCCATCAGGCGGATCTGGCGGTCCGGGGACTCCATGACCACGTCGTCGGCGACCACTTCCATGCGGCGGAAGGTCTCGTAGCTGCCGTCCTTCTGGTCGATGCTGACGCGGACCAGCACGTCCTCATCGTGGTAGCGCTTCTTCGCGGCCGAAGCCAGCGCGGCCTCGATGGCCTCGAAGATCACTTCGCGCGGCACGCCCTTTTCGTTGGCTACCGCGTCCACTACCAGCAACAGTTCCTTGCTCATTTCGTCACTCCGCACGGGTCGGCTCGCAGCCGCCGGCTATTGGGATTGGTAATTGGCTGAATCTGAATCGTTGTGATCACTTCTTCTTCGAAGGCTTGGCCTTCGAGGACTTGTTCTTGGGTCGGCCCTTGGCCGGCGCGCCCTGCGGCTCGCCCTTGCTCGGGGCCAGGCCGAGCGCGGCCCAGTCGGGCACCAGACGGCCCTTGTCGATGTTCGAGAACGGCACGGTGAACGTCGCGGCCTCGACCGTGAACACGACCTGCTCGCCTTCGATGGCGACGATCCGGCCCTGCAGGCGACGGCGGCCTTCGTGCGGCAGCTTGAGCGCGACCTTGACCGTTTCGCCGACCAGGCGGCGGTAATGCTCGAGCGTAAACAGCGGGCGGTCGATGCCCGGCGACGACACTTCGAGGGTGTAATTGCTGCTGATCGGGTCCTCGACGTCGAGCTGCGCCGACACTTCGCGGCTTACCGCCTCGCAGTCCTCGATCGACACCGAACGCGGCTCGGCGCCATCGGCACCGGCGGCCGCTTCATCGGCGGGCACATCGATATAAATACGCAGCACTGCATTGCCGGCGGCCGGCAGATATTCCACGCCGAGCAGTTCCACGCCCAACGACTCTACCGTCGGGGCGAGCAATGCAGCGATTTGCGTTGCCTTGTCCGTCACGCGCCTGACTCCTGACTCGGGGTTGCGACTGGTGTAACCAATCCTGGTGTAACCAATGTTCGATACGTCATGTTTCCGCTGCCATCCGTTTCGCGGTCCGCAAGCGCATGAACGCGGGACGCCATTCGAAACGAAGCTTCCGGAAACCCAAAAACAACAAGGGGCCCATCGGGCCCCTTGTCCGTACAACTGGATTTCGGTGTGTTCGCGCGAGCAGAGCGCGATCACAAAGCCCGAGCTTCGCGGCCAAAAAAGAAAGCCTCTAGAGAGGCTTTCGATTCGCCAGCCGAAGCTGGTAGCGGGGGCAGGATTTGAACCTGCGACCTTCGGGTTATGAGCCCGACGAGCTGCCAGACTGCTCCACCCCGCATCAGGCCGACCATCATAACGGCCGGCGTTACTTTCTGCAAGCCTGCAATCAGATCTTCATGATTGCCGCTTACCGCTGCATCGAACCGGTGGATTCCCTTGGGAATTCGCGGCGTTGGTGCAGGCCGCAATCTTAATGCGCATTCAAATATTTTCAAGTCTTTTTTGCGATGAGCGTTGCAATCGGTCCGGGCCGGCAGAAAAACCTGTCGCAGATTTCAACGCCAGGCCATGCTGGGCCTGGTTGTCCGGCGCGTTCGGCGGCCTCGCAACGGGTGTCCAGTGGCGCCTACGGCGAAGCCCCACCGTGCTCTTCGAGTTCGCCCGGCCCGTCATTCCGTCGAAAGCGAGCTCCGCCTTATTCCGGCGTAGCCGAATATCCGGGGCTTTATCGCAACATGACTCTGAAGTCTCTGCGGCCCGGCCGGAGCGCATGGCGCCCTGGCGTTCATGGATGCGCGAGCCTATGGCTCGCGAGCGCATCCATTTACCCGCTCCGCGGGGATGACAGCAAAAAAGGCGATACCTCGCCGCTTTGCCGCGAACGCACGCTAGAGGCCGAAAACCGAACGAGCCCGGCCAAACCTGCTTTCGATGCCGTCCACAGCCCCCTCGCCTTCCCCGGCGAATCGCGGATACGAAGCCCGCCCCCGCTCTACCCGCTTCGGCCGGCGCTGCGCTGAGACGGCCGCACAGCCGCGAGGATCGCGCGCCACAAACGCATCGGGCCGGCAAAAGCCGGCCCGATGCTGAAAGTGTCAGCGAAACCGTCGCAGGTTTCGGATGCGGCCGTCGATCAGGACGGGAACGCGCGCATGCACCAGTCCATGATCGGGTTCCAGGCCAGGCCCAGCGCCAACAGCGCGAGCGCGTTGACCCCGAACACCACGCGCAGCGGGCGGTCGTCGCTCGGCGCCGGCATCTTGCCGTCGGGCTCGTCGAAGTACATCGCCTTGATCACGCGCAGGTAGTAGAACGCGCCGATCACCGCGAACACGATGCCGACGATCGCCAGCCACAGCATGTCGCCCTGCAGCGCGGCCTTGAGCACCGCCAGCTTGGCCCAGAAGCCGAGGAACGGCGGCAGGCCGGCCAGCGAGGCCATCACGCACAGGACCATGCCGGCCAGCCACGGGCTGCGCGCGTTGAGGCCCTTGTAGTCGTCGATCTTGTCGGCGTCGAAACCGCGGCCGGACATGACGATGATCGCGGCGAAGGCCGCGGCCGACATCAACGCATAGCTGATCGCGTAGAACATCGCCGCGGCGAAGCCCTGGGCGCCGCCGCCGGCCATGCCGAGGAACAGGAAGCCGACGTGCGAGACCGTCGAGTACGCCAGCAGGCGCTTGAGGTTGGTCTGGACCAGCGCGCTGAGGTTACCGATCGCCAGCGACAGCACGGCCAGGCCGGCCAGCAGCAGGCGCCAATGGTCCTCCTGCCCCGCCGCACCGACTTCGAGCAGGCGGTAGGTCATGCCGAACGCGGCCAGCTTCGGCGCCGAACCGATGAACAGAGTGATCGGGGTCGGCGCGCCCTGGTAGACGTCCGGCAGCCACATATGGAACGGCGCCGCACCGAACTTGAAGGCGATGCCGGCGACCACGAACACCACGCCGGTGATCATCATCAGCGAGGACGGACCGACCTGGGCCGCGATCGCGATCTGGTCGAGCATCAGGCTGCCGGTGGCGCCGTAGATCAGCGACAGGCCGTACAGCAGCAGGCCCGAGGCCAGCGCACCGAGCACGAAGTACTTGATCGCCGCTTCCGAGGCCAGCGGGCTGTCGCGGTCCACCGCGACCAGCGCGTAGGAACACAGGGCCAGCATTTCCAGGCCGAGGTAGACCATGACCAGGCTGCCGGCCGAGACCAGCAGCATCATGCCGGCGATGGCGAACAGCATCAGCACCGCGACTTCGCCCTTGTACAGGCCGCGCGAACGCAGGTAAGGCCAGGTGTAGATCATCGACAGGATGCCGACCACGCCGATGCCGAGCTTGAGGCCGTCGGCGGCGGTGTCGCGCACGAACATGCCGCTGAGCACCGTGCCCTGCCCGCCGACATCGAAGGCGATCAGCGCCGTCGCCACCGCGACCACGACGATCGCGAACACGTGGGAAACGATGCGGTTGCGCTCCTCGATGAACAGATCGAGCATCAGCAGCGCGAACGCGCCGATGATCACCACCAGTTCGGGCAGCAGGGGCATCAGGTCGGCGATGGTCCGTACAGGCATGTTCATTAGTGAATCTCTTGGCGGATCCGGCCCTGGGCGAGCCTTGCTCTAGGAACGAGTTCAGAGGAGTGAGAAGTGAGCTGCCGCGTTCGCGCTTCCTACTCGTTCCTCACTACTCGCTTCTACTCACTTCTCCACCGCGCGGGCCTGAGCCCACGCGGGGTTCACAACTTACTGGCGACGATCTGGCTGGCCAGGTTCGCGATGGCGGGTTCCATCAGGTCGGTCAGCGGCTTCGGCCACAGGCCGAGCACCAGCACACCGGCCGCGAACACACCCAGCACCAGCGCTTCGCGCGGGTTGATGTCTTCCAACTCGGCGACATGGGCGTTGCCGACGTCGCCCCAGATCACCCGCTTGACCAGCCACAGGGTGTAGCCGGCGCCGACGATCAGGGTGGTGGCCGCGCCGAACGCGATCAGCGGGTGCTGCTGGAAGCTGGCCACGATCACCATGAACTCGCCGACGAAACCCGAGGTGCCCGGCAGGCCCGAGTTGGCCATCGCGAACAACACCACGAACGCGGCGAACCACGGCATCACGTTGGCGACGCCGCCGTAGTCTTTGATCATTCGGCTGTGCATGCGGTCGTAGAGCACGCCGACGCAGGTGAACATCGCGCCCGACACGAAGCCGTGGCTGATCATCTGCACCATCGCGCCCTGCAGGCCCAGGCGCGCGGCATCGGTGCCGTGCGCATCGCCGTTGTGGACCAGGGCGAAGGCGATGAACGTGCCCAGGGTGACGAAGCCCATGTGCGAAACCGACGAGTACGCGATCAGTTTCTTCATGTCGTCCTGGACCAGGGCGACCATACCGACGTAGATGATCGCGATCAGGCTCAGCGCGATCACCAGCCAGGCCCACTCGTGGCCGGCGTCCGGCACGATCGGCAGGACGAAACGCAGGAAACCGTAGCCGCCGATCTTCAGCATGATCGCAGCCAGGATCACCGAACCGGCGGTCGGCGCCTCGACGTGCGCGTCCGGCAACCAGGTGTGGACCGGGAACATCGGCACCTTGACCGCGAAGGCGATCAGGAAGCCGAAGAAGATCCACATCTGCTCGGTCGCGTTGAGCTGCAGCGCGTACATGTCCGACAACTGCCAGCTGCCGCCCTTCAGGTACAGGTAGATCAACCCGACCAGCATGAACACCGAGCCGAGGAAGGTGTACAGGAAGAACTTCACCGACGCGTAGACGCGGCGCGGGCCGCCCCAGACGCCGATGATGATGAACATCGGGATCAGCATGCCCTCGAAGAACACGTAGAACAGCATCGCGTCCAGGGCCGAGAACACGCCGACCATCAGGCCTTCGAGGATCAGGAAGGCGGCGTAATACTGGCTGACGCGCTTGTCGATCGAGGTCCATGCGCTGATCAGCACCAGGCTCGAGGTCAGCGTGGTCAGCGCGATCAGCGCCGCCGAGATGCCGTCCGCGCCAAGGTGGTAGCGGATGTCGTAGGTCGGGATCCAGGCGTGGTCTTCGACCAACTGCATCGCCGCGCTGCCGAAATCGGCATGGGTGAACATCATCACGCTCAGGCCGAGCGTGACGAGGGCCACCACCAGGGCGAACCAACGCGCGGCGTTGGCGCGCTCGTTGCCGAACGCGAGGGTGGCGAAACCGCCGAGGATCGGCAGCCAGATCAGAATGCTAAGCAAGGGCACGGGGCTCACGTCGGGTGTCCTTGTCGGATTAGTGCCAGAACCGGATGACGACGGCGAGCAATGCAATCAGGCCGAGGATCATCGCGAAGGCGTAGTGGTAGAGATAACCGGATTGGACGCGGCGGGTCAGGTTGGCGACGAAGCCGACCAGGCTCGCACCGCCGTTGACGACGGCGCCGTCGATCAGCTTGCTGTCGACCGCGCGCGAGGCCTTGCCGATGCCCACGCCGCCGGCGGCGAAGCCGTCGATCCACAGATTGTCCATGCCGTACTTGTTCTCCAGGATGCGCACCGGCAGCGCGAACAGCTTGCGCGCCTTGGCCGGCAGCTCCGGCTTCCACCAGTACATGACCGTGGCCAGGGCGAAGCCCGAGAACGCGAGCCAGAACGCCGGCGCCTGGAAGCCGTGCAGCGCGAACGCCACCGGACCGTGCCAGGCCTCCTCGCCGACCATCGCGATGGTGTCGCGGGCGGCGTCCAGGTCGATCGCACCGAGGAAGAACGGCAGCTGCTTGACCTTGTAGTCCAGCCAATCGGTGCCGAACAGCATCGGGCCGGCGGTGAAGAAGCCGATCAGCACCGACGGGATCGCCAGCAGGATCAGCGGCACAGTGACCACCCACGGCGATTCGTGCGGCTCGTGCGGGCCATGATGACCGTGGTCGTCGTGCGCCTCGTCGTGCTTGCCGTGGCCATGATCGTCATGGGCGTGCGCCGCATGGTCGTCGTGACCGTGCCCGGCATGCGCGTCGCGGAAACGCTCCTTGCCGTGGAAGGTCATGTACAGCAGGCGGAAGCTGTAGAAGGCGGTCACGAAGGCACCGAGCAGCACCGCCCAATAGGCGTACTGGGCGACCCAGTTGGCGTGCTCGCCGTGCGCGGCGTGGTGCGCCGCCTCGATGATGGTGTCCTTCGAGTAGAAACCGGCGAAGAACGGCGTGCCGACCAGGGCCAGCGTGCCGAGCAGACTGGTCCAGTAGGTGATCGGCATGTACTTGCGCAGGCCGCCCATCTTGCGCATGTCCTGCTCGTGGTGCATGCCGATGATGACCGAGCCGGCGGCGAGGAACAGCAGCGCCTTGAAGAACGCGTGGGTCATCAGGTGGTAGACCGCCGCCGAGTACGCCGACACGCCGAGCGCGACGGTCATGTAGCCCAGCTGCGACAGGGTCGAGTACGCGACCACGCGCTTGATGTCGTTCTGGACGATGCCGATCAGGCCGGTCCAGAACGCGGTGGTGGCGCCGATGAAGAGGACGAAGTTCAGCGCCGTCTGCGACAGCTCGAACAGCGGCGACATGCGCGCGACCATGAAGATGCCGGCGGTGACCATCGTCGCGGCATGGATCAGCGCCGAGATCGGGGTCGGGCCTTCCATCGAGTCGGGCAGCCAGACGTGCAGCGGCACTTGCGCCGACTTGCCCATCGCGCCGATGAACAGACAGATGCAGATCACCGTCGGCAGCGACCAGACGATCGGGTGCTCGCCGCCCCACACCTGGATGGTGCGGTCGGCCAGGGTCGGCGCGTTGGCGAACACGGTGCCGTAGTCGAGCGAGCCCAGCGCCCACATCACCGCGCAGATGCCGAGCAGGAAGCCGAAATCGCCGACGCGGTTGACCAGGAACGCCTTCATGTTGGCGAACACCGCGGTCGGCTTCTTGAACCAGAAACCGATCAACAGGTAGGAGACCAGGCCCACCGCTTCCCAGCCGAAGAACAGCTGCAGGAAGTTGTTGCTCATGACCAGCATGAGCATCGAGAAGGTGAACAGCGAGATATAGCTGAAGAAGCGCTGGTAACCCGGGTCGTCGGCCATGTAGCCGATGGTGTAGACGTGGACCAGCAGCGAGACGAAGGTGACGACCACCATCATCATCGCGGTCAGCTTGTCGATCATGAAGCCGACGTGGGCCTCATAACCGCCGACCTGGAACCAGGTGTAGACGTTCTCGTTGAACGGCGAGGCGCCCTGCCCGGCCAGCTGCCAGAGCACGTACACCGACATCGCGCAGCTCGCGGCGACGCCGAGGATGGTGATCGTGTGCGAGCCGGCGCGGCCGACCTTGCGTCCGAACAGGCCGGCGATGATCGAGCCGAGCAACGGCGCGAGCACGATCGCCAGCAGGATGGACTTGGAGATTGCGGGTTCCATGCCGGATCAGCCTTTCATCGTGTCGATTTCAGCGACGTTGATCGTGCGCCGGTTGCGGAACAGCGTGACCAGGATCGCCAGGCCGATGGCGGCCTCGGCGGCGGCGACGGTCAGGATGAAGAACACGAACACCTGACCGGCCGGATCGGCCAGCTGACGCGAGAACGCGACGAAGTTGATGTTGACCGCGAGCAGCATCAGCTCGATCGACATCAGCAACACGATCACGTTCTTGCGGTTGAGGAAGATGCCGGCGACGCTGATGCAGAACAGCACCGCGCCGAGGGCGAGGTAATGGCCCAGCGCGAGGCCCGACCCAAAGAATTCGCTCACGGCTTGGCCTCCTGCGCGGCGGGTTCGGCGGGCGCCGGCACCACCGGTTTGACCGCATCCATCTTGATGAGGCGGACGCGGTCGCTGGCGCGGACGCGGGCCTGGGCGCTCGGGTTCTGGTGCTTGGCGCCCGGGCGGCGGCGCAGGGTCAGCATGACCGCGGCGATCACCGCCACCGTCAGGATCACCGCGGCGATCTCGAACGGCAGCAGGAAGTCGGTGAACAGCGCATGCGCCAGCCACTTGGTGTTGGAGGCGCCGGCGGCGTCCGCGGTCAGCGGCGTGGCCAGGTTGGCCTTGACCCCGATCAGGGTCAGCATCTCTACCAGCATCACCACCGCGACCAGCAGGCCGAACGGCAGATAGCGCACGTAGCCTTCGCGCAGCGGCGCCACGTCGATATCGAGCATCATCACCACGAACAGGAACAGCACCATCACCGCGCCGACGTAGACCAGGATCAGGGCCACGCCGAGGAATTCGGCGCCGGCGATGATCCACACGCAGGCCACCGAGAAGAAGGTCAGCACCAGGCTGAGCGCGGCGTGGACCGGGTTTTTCAGGCTGATCACGGCCACCGCCGACAGCGTGGCCGCGGCGGCGAAGACGAAGAAAGCGATCTGGGCGAGATCCATATCGTGTGTACTCAGCGGAAGGCGGCGTCGGCAGCGCGGCGTTCGGCGATCTCGGTTTCGAGACGGTCGCCGATGGCCAGCAGCTGCTGCTTGTTGACGATGTTCTGTCCGCGTTGGTCGAAGTGATACTCGTGGATGTGGGTTTCCACGATCGAGTCGACCGGGCAGGACTCTTCGCAGAAGCCGCAGAAGATGCACTTGAACAGATCGATGTCGTAGCGCGTGGTGCGGCGGGTGCCGTCGGCGCGCTTTTCCGAGTCGATCGTGATCGCCAGCGCCGGGCACACCGCCTCGCACAGCTTGCAGGCGATGCAGCGCTCTTCGCCGTTGGGATAACGGCGCAGCGCGTGCACGCCGCGGAAGCGCGGCGATTGCGGGGTCTTCTCCATCGGGTACATCAGCGTGTACTTGGGCTTGAACAGATACTTGAGCGTCAGCCCAAGGCCCTGCGCGAGCTCGATCAGGAGCAGGCTCTTGAAATAGGAAACGATGCGGTTCATTAGGATGCCTGTCTCACTGTCCCGGCTGGAAGACGCCGTAGTACGCCATCACCGCGACCACGCAGATCCAGGCGATGGTCAAGGGGATGAAGACCTTCCAGCCCAGACGCATGATCTGGTCGTAGCGATAGCGCGGGAACGAAGCGCGGAACCAGATGAAGCAGCTGGCGAAGAAGAACACCTTGACCAGCAGCCACCACCAGCCGTCGACCGACAGCAGCGGAATGCCCAGGCCCTGGAACGGGCTGAGCCAGCCGCCGAGGAAGAACAGCGAAGTCAGGAAGCTGATCAGGATCATGTTGGCGTATTCGGCCAGGAAGAACAGCGCGAACGCCGACCCCGAATACTCCACCATGTGACCGGCGACGATTTCCGACTCGCCCTCGACCACGTCGAACGGCGCGCGGTTGGTCTCGGCCACGCCGGAGATGAAATAGACCACGAACAGCGGCAACATCGGCAGCGCGAACCATTCCAGCGCGCCGGCGTTGCCGGACTGCGCCATCACGATGTCGGTGAGGTTGAGGCTGCCGGCGCCGACCATCACGCCGACCATGGCGAAGCCCATGGCGATTTCGTACGAGACCACCTGGGCCGCGGCGCGCATCGCGCCGAGAAAGGCGTACTTCGAGTTCGACGCCCAGCCGGCCAGGATGATGCCGTACACGCCGAGCGAGGTCATCGCCAGCAGATACAACAGACCGGCATTGGCGTTGGACAGCACCAGCTTGGTGTCGAACGGCACCACCGCCCAGGCCGCGAACGCCGGCGCCAGGGTCAGCAGCGGCGCGAGCTTGTACAGGAAGGACTCGGCCTTGGTCGGCTGGATCACTTCCTTGAACAGCAGCTTGAACACGTCGGCGAAGGCCTGGAGGATGCCCATGCCGACGTACATCGGACCGCGGCGCACGTGCATCCAGCCGATCAGCTTGCGTTCCCAGACCACGTAGAAGGCGACGGTGATGATCACCGGCATCGCGATCAGCAGGATCTTGAGCACGATCCAGGCGACCGTGCCGGCCATGCCGAACGACTCGAGCCATGCATGGAAGGGATCGACCACTTGGGCGATTGCGGTGGCAGTGTTCATCGCACTCATGCCCTCACCACGTTGACGCGGGCGGCGCCGAGCGGCGCGGTGGCGCCATGCCCGCTTTCGATCCAGACCGTACCCGGCGCGACCTTGTCGCTGATCGCGACCGGCAGCGTGGCGGTGCCGGCGCCGGCGCTGAACTTGCCCACCGCGCCAGCGGTGAAACCGAGCGCGGCGGCATCGCTGGAATGCAGCACCGCACGCGGCTCGAGATTGAGCGGGTGCGATTGCAGTGCGGGCGCGCGGCGCACGGTGGCGTCGCTGCGGTAGATCGCGGTCGAGACCGCGACCTCCATGCCCTCGCCCGCCGCCGTCGGCGCACGGCCGGCGGCCGGCTTGACGTCGCGGCCTTGCAGACCGGCGCGCAGGCCGTCGAGATCGGTGAACTCGAAGCCCTTGGCCGCCAGTTCGCCACCGAGCGCGCGCAGCACGCGCCAGCCCGGACGCGCTTCGCCCGGCAGCTTGCCGCCGGAGACCGCACGTTGCTCGATGCCGTCGAGGTTGGTCAGGGTGGCGTCGACTTCAGGCAGCAGACCGATCGGCAGGATCACGTCGGCGACGGCCTGGGTCGAACGGCAGGCGTAATGGCTGAAGGCCACGACCTGGGCCGCGCCGAGCGCGCGCAGCGCACTGGCGGTGTCGGCGAAATCCAGACCCGGCTCGATGCCGTAGAGAATGTAAGCGCCGCGCGCTTCGTCGAGCATGCCGCGCGCATCGCGGGCGCTCGGCAGCACGCCCTGGCGAGCCAGGCCGACCGCGTTCGCGCCCTGCGGAATACGGCACAGACGCGCACCGGTGGCGTCGGCGAAAGCCTTCGCGGCGGCACGGATGGCGGCGGCGTAGGGGCCGTTCTCGGCCAGCGCGCCGACGATGATCGCCGCATGCGTGGCGTTCTTGGCGATTTCGCGCAGCGCCTCGTCGCCGAGCGCGGCGGCGAGCTGCGACGGCGCGACGATGCGCTTGCCGGCGACGTCGAAGGTGAAATCGAAGTCGACCGGATTGACCACGTGCACCTTGGCGCCGCGGTTGAAGGCCTTGCGCACGCGCTGATGCACCAGCGGCAATTCGTGGCGCAGGTTGCTGCCGACGATCACGACCAGGTCGGCCTTGTCGATCTCGGCGGCCGGCATGGCGAAGGTTTCGGCCACGGCGGCGTCGGACAGGTCGTGCTGGGAGATGCGGTGATCGAGGTTGCCGGTGCCCAGGGCCTCGGCCAGACGAGCCAGCAGCGCGCCCTCTTCGTTCGAGGTCGCCGGGTGCGCGAGCACACCGAGGTTATCGCCGCCGTTGTCGCGCAGGATCTTAGCGGCGCGGGCCATGGCCTCGTCCCACGAGGCCTCGCGCCACTCGCCGCCGTCCTTGACCATGGGGCGCTGAGCGCGGTCTTCCGCGTACAGGCCCTGGTGCGAATAACGGTCGCGGTCCGACAGCCAGCACTCGTTGACCGCTTCGTTGTCGCGCGGCACGGTGCGCAGCACGTCGCCGCGGCGCACGTGCAGGAACAGGTTGCTGCCGAGCGCGTCGTGATAGCCCAGCGACTCGCGTGCGGTCAGCTCCCACGGGCGCGCCTTGAACTGGAACACCTTGTTGGTCAGCGCGCCGACCGGGCACACGTCGATGACGTTGCCCGACAGCTCGGTGGTCAAAGGCTTGCCGTCGAAAGTGCCGATCTGCAGGTTCTCGCCGCGGTACATGCCGCCGAGCTCGTAGGTACCGGCGATCTC
Organism: Lysobacter sp. 22409; assembly: GCF_052045105.1. NCBI lineage: Bacteria > Pseudomonadati > Pseudomonadota > Gammaproteobacteria > Lysobacterales > Lysobacteraceae > Lysobacter > Lysobacter sp. 22409. Next base: position 126,703 of record NZ_JBQEOE010000002.1, read on the forward strand.
GGCGGTGAAGCGGACGCAGCGCGTGCACTGGATGCAGCGCGTCATCTCGGTGGCGACCAGCGGGCCGATGTCCTCGTCGGGCACCACGCGCTTGCGCTCGGAGAAACGGCTGACCGAACGGCCGTAGCCCATCGACAGGTCTTGCAGTTCGCACTCGCCGCCCTGATCGCAGATCGGGCAGTCGAGCGGATGATTGACGAGCAGGAACTCCATCACGTTGCGCTGCGACTTCAGCGCCTTTTCGCTGCGCGTGACGACCTTCATGCCGTCCATGACCGGCGTGGCGCAGGCCGGCGCCGGCTTGGGCATCTTCTCGACTTCGACCAGGCACATGCGGCAGTTCGCCGCGATCGCCAGCTTGTCGTGGTAGCAGAAACGCGGGATCGCGATGCCGGCCTTGTCGGCGGCCTGGATGATCATCGAACCCTTCGGCGCGGCCATCTCGACGCCGTCGATGAAGACGGTGACGTGGTCCGGCGGCAGATTGGGATTTACCGGTTGAGCGCTCACAGCGAGCCCCCCATCAAAGCGACGAACGAGCCCCTTGAGTCAAGGGGCGCATTGTCCGGACGCATCGCGTTCGAACAACGGGGGTTGTGGTAGTGCGCCGCGCTCATGCCGCCATCTCCACGTTGCCGGCGGCCTGATCGTCGACCAGGAAACGCTTGTTGACGATCGCGTATTCGAACTCGCTCCAGAAGTGGTGCAGGAAGCCCTGCACCGGCCACGCGGCGGCTTCGCCGAACGCGCAGATGGTGTGGCCTTCGATCTGGCCCGCGGCGGCGCGCAGCATCTGCAGGTCGTCCAGGGTCGCCTGCTTCTCGACGATGCGGGTCAGCATGCGGTACATCCAGCCGGTGCCTTCGCGGCACGGCGTGCACTGGCCGCAGCTTTCCTTGAAATAGAACCGGGCGATGCGCTGGCAGGCGCGGACCATGCAGGCGGTCTCGTCCATCACGATCACCGCGCCCGAGCCGAGGCCGGAACCGGCCTTCTGCAGCGAGTCGTAGTCCATCGTGCAGGCCATCATCGCCTCGGCCGGCAGCACCTTCATCGAGGAACCGCCGGGGATCACGGCCTTGAGCTTGCGGCCGCCGCGCACGCCGCCGGCAAGTTCGAGCAGGTCGGCGAACGAAGTGCCCAGGCGGATCTCGTAATTGCCCGGCTTGTTGACGTGGCCGGACACCGAGAAGATCTTCGGGCCGCCGTTGTTCGGCTTGCCGAGGTTGAGGAACCACTCGGCGCCGTTGCGCAGGATCGCCGGCACCGAAGCGTAGGTCTCGGTGTTGTTGATCGTGGTCGGCTTGCCGTACAGGCCGAAATTGGCCGGGAACGGCGGCTTGTAGCGCGGCTGGCCCTTCTTGCCTTCCAGCGATTCCATCAGCGCGGTTTCTTCGCCGCAGATGTAGGCGCCGGCGCCGAGCGCGCCGTAGATGTCGATGTCCACGCCGCTGCCGAGCACGTTCTTGCCCAGCCAGCCGTGTTCGTAGGCTTCCTTCAGCGCCTGCTCGAAATGCTCGAACGGCTCGTGATGGAATTCGCCGCGCAGGTAGTTGTAGGCGACGGTCGAACCGGTCGCGTAGCAGGCGATCGCCATGCCCTCGACCACCGCATGCGGGTTGAAGCGCAGGATGTCGCGGTCCTTGGCGGTGCCCGGCTCGGATTCGTCCGAGTTGCACAGAATGTACTTCTGGGTGCCGCTGCCCTTGGGCATGAAGCTCCACTTCAGGCCGGTCGGAAAGCCCGCGCCGCCGCGGCCGCGCAGGCCCGAGGCCTTGACCATGTCGACGATCTGCGCCGGGTCGGTCTTCTCGCTGAGGATCTTGCGCAACGCGCTGTAACCGCCGGTCTTGAGATAGTTCTCGTACGACCAGGGGGTTTCGTAATGCAGCGTCGTGTAGACGACCTGGTGCTCCTGCGGAGCCGGGCCGACCGGGCCGTAGCCCTTGGAATAATCGTGGTGATCGTGATGCGCCATCGGGGCCGACCTCACTTCAAACCGTCGAGCAGCGCGTCGACCTGGGTCGCATCGAGCTTCTCGTGGTAATGACCATTGACGACGACCACCGGCGCGCCGCAGCACGCGGCCAGGCACTCTTCCTCGCGCTTGAGGAAGACGCGGCCGTCGGCGGTGGATTCGCCGAGCTTGCAGCCGAGCTTCTTCTCGGCGTGCCGGACCAGGTCCTCGGCGCCGTTGAGCCAGCAGCTGATGTTGGTGCAGAAAGCGACGTTGTTGCGACCGACTTTCTCGGTCTCGAACATCGAGTAGAAGCTCGCGACCTCGTAGGCCCACACCGGCGGCAGGCTCAGGTACTTGGCGACCGCGGCGATCAGCTCGTCGGTCAACCAACCGCCGTTCTGCTCCTGCGCCGCATGCAGACCCTGCAGCACGGCCGAGCGCTTACGGTCCGGCGGAAACTTGCTCAGCCAGTGATCGATGTGCGCACGCGTCTTGTCCGATAGCGCGAGCATCGGATCGACGTGCTGGGTGGCTTCGAAATTGCCTGTCGCTTTCATAAGGGTAAAGCCGGGAATCGGGAATGGGGAATCGAGAGTCGGGAAAAGCGGAACAGCGAGAAAGCGGAGCGGGCGAATCGCAGAAGCTCGGCGCAAAACCGCACGGCCTCAGCTTTGTCGATTCCCCATTCGCGATTCCCGATTCCCGCCTTCACCGATCGATCTCGCCGAACACGATGTCGTAGGTGCCGATCATCGCCACCACGTCGGCGAGCATGTGGCCCTTGACGACCTCGTCCATCGACGACAGATGGGCGAAGCCCGGCGCGCGCAGCTTGACCCGGAACGGCTTGTTGGCGCCGTCGGAGACCAGGTAGCAGCCGAACTCGCCCTTGGGTGCCTCGACCGCGGCATAAGTCTCGCCGGCCGGCACGCAATAGCCTTCGGAGAACAGCTTGAAGTGATGGATCAGGGCTTCCATGTCGTCCTTCATCTCCTCGCGCTTGGGCGGGGCGACCTTGAAGTTGTCGACGATCACGGGGCCGGGATTGGCGCGCAGCCACTTCACGCACTGCTTGATGATGCGGGTGGATTCGCGCATTTCCGCGACGCGCACCAGGTAACGGTCGTAGCAGTCGCCGTTGACGCCGACCGGAATGTCGAAATCGACCTCGGCGTACTTGGCATAGGGCTGCTTCTTGCGCAGGTCCCAGGCGATGCCGGAGCCGCGGATCATCGGACCGGTCATGCCCCAGGCCAGGGCCTGCTCCGGCGAGATCACGCCCACGCCGACGGTACGCTGTTTCCAGATGCGGTTATCGGTCAGCAGCGTCTCGTACTCGTCGACGCGCTTGGGGAAATCGTCGGTGAACGCATCCAGGTAGTCGAGCATCGAGCCTTCGCGCCATTCGTTGAAGCGCTTGAGGCTGCTGCCCTTCTTCCACGGCGATTCCTTGTACTTCGGCATCCGCTCGGGCAGATCGCGATAGACGCCGCCGGGACGGTAGTACGCGGCATGCATGCGCGCGCCGCTGACCGCCTCGTAGCAGTCCATGAGCTCTTCGCGCTCGCGGAAGGCGTACAGGAACACCGCCATCGCGCCCAGGTCGAGCGCGTTGGAACCGACCCACATCAGGTGGTTCAGGATGCGGGTGATTTCATCGAACATGGTGCGGATGTACTGCGCACGCTCGGGCGCCTCGATCCCCATCAGGGTTTCGATCGCGCGCACGTAAGCGTGCTCGTTGCACATCATCGACACGTAGTCCAGGCGATCCATGTAGCCGATCGACTGGTTGAACGGCTTGGACTCGGCCAGCTTCTCGGTGCCGCGGTGCAGCAGGCCGATATGCGGGTCGGCGCGCTGCACGACTTCGCCGTCCATTTCCAGGATCAGGCGCAGCACGCCGTGCGCGGCCGGATGCTGGGGGCCGAAGTTGAGCGTGTAGTTGCGGATCTCGGCGTTGTTGAGGCCCGAGGTGCCGCTGTTGACGAACGGCATCGTGGTGGCGGGGTTGGACATCACTTCACCTCGCCGCGCTGGGCGGCTTCGCCGACGGCGGTCTGGTAGCGCGCGTCGTCGCGGATCACGCGCGGCACGCCGACGCGCGGTTCGATCGAGACCGGCTCGTAAACCACGCGCTTCTTCTCGGCGTCGTAACGCACTTCGACGTTGCCGATCAGCGGGAAATCCTTGCGGAACGGATGGCCGACGAAACCGTAGTCGGTCAGGATGCGGCGCAGGTCCGGATGGCCTTCGAAGATGATGCCGTACAGGTCGAAGGCTTCTCGTTCGAACCAATTAGTGCCGGGCCAAATGGCGCTCAGAGAAGCGACCACAGGTAGGTCGTCGTTCGCAGCGAAGGTCTTCAGCCGCAGACGCAGATTGTGCTGGCACGACAGCAGATGGGCGACCGCGGCGAAGCGGCGCTCCGGCGTCGAGGCGTCGCCGTTGGGCGACTCGCCCCAACGGAAACGGCCGGCGCTCTTGCCTTCGACGCCGCGCGAGAAGCCTTCCGAGGACACGTCGGTGTCCCACTCGTCGCCGCCGTAGCTGAGGTAGTCGACGCCGCTGACGTCGACGCATTGCTCGAAACCGAACTCGTCGCGCAAGGCGCGCGCCGCGGCCTGCCAGGCGGCCGGGGAGACTTCGAGGGTCAGCTCGCCGCGCGGTTCGGCCACGACGACCAGAGCGTCGGCGAAACGTTCGCGCAGACGCTCGGCAAGGTTCGCAGTGCTCATTCGCGGACGCCCTGCTTGTGATCGCCGAAGTTGGTGCCGCGGCGGATCTTGCGCTGCAACTGCAGGATGCCGTAGACCAGCGCTTCGGCGGTCGGCGGGCAGCCGGGCACGTAGACGTCGACCGGCACCACGCGGTCGCAACCGCGCACGACCGCATAGGAATAGTGGTAGTAGCCGCCGCCGTTGGCGCAGCTGCCCATCGAGATCACCCACTTCGGGTCGGGCATCTGGTCGTAGACCTTGCGCAACGCCGGGGCCATCTTGTTGACCAGGGTGCCGGCGACGATCATCACGTCGGACTGGCGCGGCGACGGGCGGAACACCACGCCGTAGCGGTCCAGGTCCAGGCGCGAGGCGCCGGCGTGCATCATCTCGACCGCACAGCAGGCCAGACCGAAGGTCATCGGCCACATCGAGCCGGTGCGCGCCCAGTTCCAGAGCGTGTCCAGATTGGTCGTGACGAAACCCTGCTGCAGCAGCGGATTTTCGCCTTCCGGGCGCAGGATGTCGTCGAGGCGGCCTTCCGGGATCGGGTTGTGCATCAAGCCCGAAACCTTGTCGCCAACGGTTTGGATCACTCCCATTCGAGCGCTCCCTTCTTCCAGACGTAAACGAAGCCGAGCAGGAGCATGCTGGCGAAAATGCCCATCTCGATCAGGCCGATCGGTCCGAGGTCTCGGAACACCGTGGCCCAAGGCACGATGAAGATGATTTCCAGGTCGAAGATGATGAACTGGATGGCGATCAGGTAGTAGCGCACGTCGAACTGCATGCGCGCGTCTTCGAAGGCTTCGAAGCCGCATTCGTACGGAGACAGTTTCTCCGCAGTCGGACGCTTGGGTCCGAGCGTATTGCCTACTACCAACAGGGCGACGCCAATGACGCTGGCGACGATCAGGAACAACAGAGTCGGCAGGTATTCGGCCAGCACGCGGTGTTCTCTCGGCTACTTGTTCGGCTACATGGGCGCGTTTCCGCGACCTTGGCTTGGCGCCCGGGCGCCCAGTCGTTGGGACGGCGGGTCGCGGCCCGCCGTGCGTGCCGCACCTGCGTACCGTGGTGCGAGTTGCGAATTGCTTGGAGCTAGGAGTGTGAAGCTAGGAATGGAATGGTGCCCAAAGGGGGACTCGAACCCCCACGACCTAAGTCGCTACCACCTCAAGGTAGTGCGTCTACCAATTCCGCCATCTGGGCACTGTATCCAACCAAGCCATCCTGGCTTCGACTTCACAAGGGTCTTGCGAAGTCGCTCGGTCATCGCTGACCTGCCCCGCCATCCGAGCGGGGCGCTGGAACTCTATTTTAACCTGTTTATCTCAGCCGCCAGTAGTCGGCTGCTTTGCCGGGGCTGCCTGCTCGGCCGGAACCTGCGCCGGAGCAGCGGCCGGGGCCGCCGGAACCTGGGTCGCGGGTGCCGGAGCCGTCGCCGGAGCGGACTGGCTTGCCGGAGCCTGCGGCACGCTGGTGGCCGGAGCCGCCGGGGTGCTAGTGGCCGGAGCAGCGGTCGCCGACGGGGCCGGAGCCGTCGCCTGCGGAACGTTGCCCATGAGGCCGACGCTGGGCTTGTCCGGGGTGACTGCGGTGCGACTCGCCTGCCAGGCCATGAAGAGGCTGATCACGAAAAACGCGATCGCCAGCCACTTGGTGGCCTTGGACAGGAAGTTCGACGAACCGCGGGCACCGAACACGGTCGCCGAGGCACCGCCGCCGAAGCCCGAGCCCGCCTGCGCACCCGCGCCGCGCTGCATCAGGATCAGCGCGATCATGGCGATCGCGATCAACACATAGATGACGTTGAGGAACAACAGCATCGTTAAGGATTCTTCGATTCGGACTGCTTGTTACGACCGTGCCGGGCCCGCGAGGTTCATCGGGCCCGCTCGATCAGGGTGCCGCCGCGAGTGCGATGGCGTTGAAGTCCGCTGCGACCAGGGAGGCGCCGCCGACCAGGCCGCCATCGACGTCCGGCTGGGAAAACAGCGCGGCGGCGTTGTCGGCTTTCACGCTTCCGCCGTAAAGGATCGGAAGCGAGCCAGCGATTGTAGCATCGTGTGAAGCGATTTCGCTACGAATGAATGCGTGGACTTCCTGGGCCTGCTCGGGCGTCGCGGTCTTGCCGGTGCCGATGGCCCAGACCGGTTCGTAGGCGAGGATCGCGCCTTCCAGCGCGGCCACGCCGAGCAGCTCGAAGATCGGGGCCAATTGCTCCTGCAGGCGCCACTGGGTCTGGCCGTCTTCGCGTTCGGCCAGGGTCTCGCCGATGCACAGGACCGGCACCAGCCCGGCGGCCTTGGCGGCGGCGAACTTGCGCGCGACCAGCTCGCTGCTTTCTGCGTGGTACTGGCGGCGCTCGGAGTGGCCGACCAGGCCGTAGCCGGCGCCGACGTCCTTGAGCATCGCGGCGGAGACTTCGCCGGTGTAGGCGCCCTTCTCGTTGCTGCTCACGTCCTGGGCGCCGAAGCTCAGGCCGCGCTCGCCGTAGTGCTCGATCAGCTCGCCCAGGTACGGCAGCGGCGGTAGGATCAGGCGTTCGACACCGGACGGCGGCGTTTGCGCTGCGACTTCGTCGAGCAAGGCGAAAGCGAACTCGCGGCTGCCGTGCAGCTTCCAGTTTCCGGCGACGATTCTGCGGCGCATGGCGACTCCCTTGATGCTGAGGCGCGCAGTTTACATTCAACGACCAGGACTGAGTGGAGAGCAGTGAGGAGTGAGCCAAAGCGGCCCCACACACTCGTTTCCGGCGCGCCCGCCCTTACTTAGCCAGGCGCCACCCCACTCACTCCTCACTTTTCTTTACTCACTTTCCTTCCGCGCCGCATGAGCCCCACGCCCTCGCCCACCCTGCACAGCTTCGCCCCGATCGAGGCGCCGGACGCCAAGGTGCTGGTGCTCGGCAGCATGCCCGGCGTCGCCTCGCTGACCGCCGGGCGCTACTACGCCCATCCGCAGAACCGCTTCTGGCCGATCATGGGCGCGGCGGTCGGCGCCGGCCCCGAACTGGCGTACGAACAGCGGCTGCAGCGCCTGCGCGCCGCAGGCATCGCGCTATGGGATGTATTTGCCGAATGCGAACGCGAGGGCAGCCTGGACTCGGCGATCCGCGACGAAACCGCAGTCGCCAACGATTTCCCCGGCTTCCTGGCCCGTCATCGGCAGGTGCGCACCCTGCTGTTCAACGGCGCCAAGGCCGAGCACGCGTTTCGCCGCTTCGTCCTCAAGCCGCTGGCACGCCCGGACCTGATCCTGCGTCGGCTGCCCTCGACCAGCCCGGCCAACGCCTCGCAGCGCAATGAGACGAAGTGGACGGCCTGGCGCGAGGCCCTGCGCGAAGCCGGCGTCTGCGTAGCCGACTGATTCCCGGGCTCGTTCCTGGACTGATTGCCGGGCTGATTGCCGGGCTGAACGCCTGGCCGATCGGCGCCCTCGCCGGCCGATCCGGCCGCGAAACCCGCCTCGCCGCCCTCCGTGACCGCTCGGCCGCGCCCTCCGGATGGCGGTACGGGTGATTCACGTCTGCAACATCCGCGGCCCCGGCCCGAACCGGGCCCGCACCACTGAAACCCGCGCCGCCATGGGCTTTCAGCCTGACGAAAGCGGCCCCGTCCCTGCCCGCCGGAGACCCGGCCGGCGACTTTTTTCCTTCTGCCCCTGTCCTGCGCTCCAGGGCACCGCCGTTTGTTGGGGTTAACCGCCCAGCAGGGCCCACCACCATCACTCGATCGCTTGCGGCCCTCCGGGCGCCGCGGGAAGCGGAGCTTTTCGTCCGCACCCACAGGAAGTCGCTGCGCCGTCGTCGTGATCGACACCAGCAGCGCCGAAACGCCGTTCGCGCCGTCCGGGTCGGAGCGCGAGCGGTCACACAGGGACCGACCCGTTCATCCCTCAGGGAAGCGCTACCACAAGGAGCTCCACCATGAAGACCCATCGCCACCGTTCCGCCCTGCAGCTCGCCGCGTTCAGCGCGCTCGTGCTGCTCTCCTCCACCGCCTCGGCCATCGCCGGCGAGACCGTGATCCGCACGCCGCAGGGCGACATCGCCGCGATCGACGCGCCGAAGTCGCAGCAACTCAATGCCAAGAACGCCCACGCCCATCCGTTCGCGACCGAACGTCAGCGCGCGGCAGCCAAGCCCATGGTCTGGACCGACCGCGGCAACGACGCAGCGCCGCAGGCCGCGGCCCTGACCGACAAACTCGTGCGCGCCGCCGGCAGCGCCCCGGGCGGCAGCGCCCCGGCCTTCGGCAATTACCTGGCCCGCAGCCATTTCCGCGCCAGCTGGGACAAGCTCGACGCGCTGGATGCGCGCCAGGGCGCGGCGGCGGACGCCTCGATCTCCTCGGAGAAAGACGGCGCCCACTATCCGTACACGCGCTTCCTCGGCAACTACTACACCACCCAGTGGAAGGCCTCGCCGTGGAACAAGATCGGCAAGCTCTATTTCACCAAGCCCAACGGCAGCACCTCGTACTGCACGGCCAACGTCGCCAGCGGCAACTCGGTGCTGGTGACGGCCGCGCACTGCGTGTACTCCTTCGGCCAGGGCTGGAACTCGAACTTCCTGTTCGTGCCGGCCGAGCGCTACGGCGTGGCGCCGTACGGCAAGTTCGGCTGGAGCGCCGCGCGCGTGCCGACCAACTGGATCAGCTCGGGCACGCGCCGCTGGGACGTGGCGGTGATCAAGCTGACCGGTGAGCAGACCAGCGGCCTGCCGGTGACCAGCTACGTCGGTTGGCTCGGCCGCGCCTGGAACCAGCCCTACTCGCTGTACACCTACTCGCACGGCTACGCGAGCAACCTGAGCACGCAGTACACCAACATCTGCGCCGGCCAGACCTACGACTCGCCGACCGAAGGCACCAACGTCCTGGTCCAGGGTTGCGACATGACCTACGGCGCCAGCGGCGGCGGTTGGCTGATCAACTACACGCCGAACTCGAGCAGCGGCAACCACGTCAACAGCGTGGTCAGCGGCCCGCATATCGGCGCCTTCGGCACCGCCTGGGTCGGCGCGCGCTTCAACGACGACAACATCGTCCCGCTGTGCACGGCGATCGGTTGCTGAGAGCCGGGATTCGGGAACGGGGACTCGGGATTCGTTCGCGATCCCGGAACCCTGGCCAGGGACTGGCCGAGGCTGTAAAGAAAAAGCCGGCGCGAGCCGGCTTTTTCTTGTCTGCGGACAGCACCTGCGAAATCGACTACTTCAGCTTGATCTCGCGCAAGCGCTCTTCGAGGTAGCCCTGGGCGGTGATCGGCTCGGGGTAGCGGCTCGGGTTGTCCGGGGTGATCGTCGAGGGCAGCACGTCGATCAGGAAATCCGGGTTCGGGTGCAGGAAGAACGGCGTCGAATAACGCGGCTGGCGCGCCTTCTCGCCCGGCGGGTTGACCACGCGGTGGGTGGTCGAAGGATATACGTGGTTGGTCAGGCGCTGCAGCATGTCGCCGATGTTGACCACGATGGTGTCGGCATCGGCGGTGAACGGCACCCACTCGCCCTTGCGCGACTTCACTTCCAGGCCGGCCGAGCTCGCGCCGACCAGCAGGGTGATCAGGTTGATGTCCTCGTGGGCGCCGGCACGCACGTTCGGGATGTCGTCGGTGGTGATCGGCGGGTAGTGGATCGGGCGCAGGATCGAATTGCCCGAGTCGGTCTTGTCGGCGAAATACTGCTCCGGCAGGCCGATGTGCAGGGCCAGCGCGCTGAGCACGCGCGAACCGAGGCGGTCGAGCGACTGGTACAGGCCATAGGCCTGTTCGCGGAAATCAGGGATCTCCTCCGGCCACAGGTTCGGCGGCATCTCGGCGGCGTACTTGGAGTCGCGCGGGATCTCGCGGCCGACGTGCCAGAACTCCTTGAGGTCGAAATGCTTGGAATCCTTGGCGGTCTCCACGCCGAACGGGGTGTAGCCGCGCGCGCCGCCGCCGCCGGCGACGTGATACTTGCGCTTGACCTCTTCGGGCAAGGCGAAAAAGCGCTTGAACACGTCGTAGGAGCGGTCGATCTGATGGTCCGAGATGTCGTGACCGCGAATGCCGGCGAAGCCCCATTCGCGATAGGCCGCACCGAGCTCGGCGACGAAGGCGTCGCGATCAGTATCGAAGCGGCGGATGTCCAGGGTGGGAATCTGACTCACGTTGACGTTCCTGTTGATGTTTCTTCCGGGCAGACCGCTATCTTCGCTCAAAGCCGCGGGCTGCGCGCAAGGCCCGCGCCGCGGGCCGCCCGTATGGACACAACCCGCATGGCCGGCCGCCCGTATGGGCAGTTGGACCCTACACAGGATGAACGCCTTCATGCGCAGCGCCCGCCCCCTCCTTCCGACGGTTCTCCACGGCTTTGTTACACGATAAAGTCGCGCCCCGACCCGGCGTTGCTGACCGGCAGCGCCACCGACCGCCCGAGACGCTCCTTAGATGGATGACCTAGCCGCCCGCCAAGCCTTCACGGTGCGTCGCGCCCTGGCCTGGCTGACCGGGTTCACCCTGACCAACGCGGCGGCGGCGATCGCGATCGCCGGCTTCAACATCCCCTTCGGCCATCTGGCCGAGCATTGGAAGGCCGCGTTCTTCCTGACCGTGGCCCTGCCCGGGCATTTCCTGTTCTTCGGCGCCCTGCTCGGCGTGGTCCCGCTGCTGCTGGGCTGGATCGGCCGGCGCATGCGCTGGACGACCATCGCCGCGGTGCTCCTGCAATCGGCCTGGATCTGCCTGCTGGTCGCCGACGCCAAGGTCTTCGCCCTGTACCGGTTCCACCTCAATGCCATGGTCGCGAACATGGTGTTCGGCGGCGCGATGCAGGATCAGGTGGTGTTTTCCGGTACGGTCTGGGGATTGATCGCGCTCGCGATCGGCTCGGTGCTGATGCTCGAGATCGTCGCCGCCTGGCTGTGGTGGCGCACGGTGGAGCGCCGTCCCGGCACGATCGGTATCGTCAAGGCCTGGTGGATCGCGGCGGCGGTGATGCTGTTCGGCCAGGGCATGGTCGCCTACTACGACGCCCGCGGCGATCGCACGGTGATGTCGCAACTGCCCTACATCCCGTGGGCGCAACCGATCACCCTGAAGGACGCTCTGCATCGCTTCGGCGTCGCCAACGCCGAAGCCGCGCGCCTGCCGAGCGCGGGCGAAGGCCTGCTGGCCTACCCGCGCCGGCCGCTGCAATGCGAGGCCCAGCCCAAGCTCAACGTGGTGGTGATCCTGCTCGAATCGCTGCGCTACGACGTGCTCACCCCCGAAGTGATGCCGAACACCTGGCGCTATGCGCAGCAGTCGCTGTCGTTCGACGATCATTACAGCGCCGGCAACGCCACCCGCTTCGGCGTGTTCGGCCTGCTCTACGGCCTGCCCGGCGGCTACTGGCACAAGATGCTCGCCGAACAGCGCGGCTCGGCCTTGATCGGGCAGATGAAGCGCGACGGCTACGGCATGCACATCTACGGCAGCGCGCCGCTGTACAACCCGGAGTTCGACCGCACCGCGTTCTCGGAAGTGCGCGAGCACATCGTCAACGGCCCGCGCGAACGCAAGAGCGCCGAACGCGACCAGGCCATCCTGGAACGGTTGCAGGCCGACATCGTCGCGACCCCGGCCGATAAGCGCTTCTTCGGTTTCGTGTTCCTGGATTCGCCGCACCAGCCCTATTACATGCCCAAGGGCTATGTCTCGCCGTTCCAGCCGATGGCGAAAGAGATCAACGTGTTCGAATTCGGGCCGGACCACGACCCGACCCCGGAGTTCAACCGCTACCGCGCCTCGGTGCGCTACAGCGACGAGCTGATCGGCCGTTTCCTCGCTCGGCTCCAGGCCAGCCCCTTCGCCGACAACACGGTGGTGGTGATCACCGGCGACCACGGCGAGGAATTCAACGACCTCAAGCAGAACTACTGGGGCCACAACGGCAATTTTTCCGACTACCAGTTGCGCACGCCGTTCGTGCTGCACTGGCCGGGCAAGACGCCGCAGAAGATCGCCCACACCACCTCGCACGAAGACCTGGTCCCGACTCTGATGCGGCATGCGCTCGGCTGCCGCAACGACAGCACCGATTACAGCACCGGCCGCGATCTGTTCGGCCCGGGGCAGCCGTCGCGCCCGCTGCTGGTCGAAAGCTGGTCGCAGCGCGGCATCCGCCAAGGCGACCGGATCTATCTGTTCGACAATTACGGCGCCGCCACGGTGGTCGACCGCCAATACCGCCCCCTGCCCGACGCCAAGGTCGACCCGGCGGCGGTCAAGCAGTCTTGGGAAATGCTGACGCGGTTTCAGCAGCGTTGAGGAATGCGCGGTGGGCCGTCTTACCCTTGTAGGAGCGGCGTGAGCCACGACCATGGGGTCGCCGATGACTGCGCAGGTTCGGACGAATGGCGGTCGCGACTTGCGTCGCTCCTACCCCAAAGCTGCGAAGCTCCTGTAGGAGCGGCGCGAGCCGCGACCACGGGGCGGCCGATGGCTACGCAAAGCCGGATAGATCACGGTCGCGACTTGCGTCGCTCCTACCCCAAAGCTGCGTGCTCTTGGGTAGGAGCGGCGCGAGCCGCGACCGCGGGGCGGCCGATGGTTGCGAAGGTCCGGATCGATCACGGTCGCGACTTGCGTCGCTCCTACCCCAAAGCTGCGTAGCTCCTGTAGGAGTGGCGTGAGCCACGACCATGGGGTCGCCGATGACTGCGCAGGTTCGGACAAATGGCGGTCGCGACTTGCGTCGCTCCTACCCCAAAGCTGCGTAGCTCCTGTAGGAGCGGCGCAAGCCGCGACCGCGGGGGCGCCGATTGCGGCGCAGGCTCGGATGCATGGCGGTCGCGACTTGCGTCGCTCCTACACGAGCTCGGACAGGACAAAAAAAATCGCACCGGCGCCTGCGCGCCGGTGCGATCGTTGTCCGCTCGAAACTTCAGACGGCCGCGCGTACGGCGTTGGCCAAGGCGTCGAGCGTGGTCTGCATCAGGGTCGCTTCGTCGGCTTCGACGGTCACGCGCACCACCGGCTCGGTGCCGGAGGGGCGCAGGAAGGCGCGGCCGCGGCCGGCCACGGCGGCTTCCGCCTGGGCCAGGGCCTGCTTCACCGAGGCCGCTTCGGTCGGCTTGTTGTTGCCTTCGTAGCGGACGTTGATGGTCTTCTGCGGCACGCGGCTCAAGCCTTCGAGCGCATCGCGCAGGCTCAGGCCGCGACGGCCCAGCACTTCCAGCACCTGCAGCGCGCTGACGATGCCGTCGCCGGTGCTGGTGCGGTCCAGGCACAACAGATGCCCGGAAGCTTCGCCGCCCAGCACGCCGCCGTGCGCGATCAGTTGCTGATGCACGTAGCGGTCGCCGACCTTGGCGCGCAGGAACGGGATGCCGCGCTGCTCGAAGGCGCGTTCCAGACCGTAGTTGGTCATCAGCGTACCGACCACCGGGCCCTGCAGGCGGCCGCTGTCCTGCCAGTCGGTGGCGAGCACGTACAGCAGGTCGTCGCCGTCGCAGACGCGGCCTTCGCCGTCGACGAACAGCACGCGGTCGCCGTCGCCGTCGAAGGCGATGCCGAGGTCGGCGCCGGTCGAGCGCACGCGCTCGACCAGGGTCTGCGGGTGGGTCGACCCCACACCGTCGTTGATGTTGAGGCCGTTCGGCTCGATCCCGATGGCGTCGACGCGGGCGCCGAGTTCGCTGAGCACCAGCGGGCCGCTCTGGTAGGTCGCGCCGTTGGCGCAATCCATGGCGATGCGCATGCCGCTGAGGTCGAAACCGCGCGGCACCGAGTTCTTGCAGGCTTCCAGGTAACGGCCGATGGCATCGCGGGTGCGCACGGCCTTGCCGAGGCGTTCGGATTCGACGGTCTGGAACGGTTCTTCGAGCGCGGCTTCGATCGCCAGCTCGGTTTCGTCGTCGAGCTTCTCGCCTTCGGCCGAGAAGAACTTGATGCCGTTGTCGTAATGCGGGTTGTGCGAGGCCGAGATGACGATGCCGCCGTCGGCGCGCAGCGAACGGGTCAGGTGGGCGACCGCCGGTGTCGGCATGGGGCCCATCAACTGCACGTCCACGCCGGCGGCGACCAGGCCGGCTTCGAGCGCCGCCTCGAACATGTAGTTGGAGATGCGCGTGTCCTTGCCGATGATGACCATCGGGTTGCGCCAGCCGCGCCGGATCAACGCGTGGCCATAGGCGTTGCCCAGGCGCAGGACGAAATCGGCCGAGATCGGGCCTTCGCCGACCCGGCCGCGGATGCCATCGGTGCCGAAATACTTACGTGCCATACAGTTCAACCTCCAGGTAGCGCGACGCGTCGCACCTGGACGCGCGCGCTGGATGTGATCGGGAAAGGAACGAAGACATCGCCGACGATCGGCGCCCCCTGGCCATCCAGCCCGCCGTCGTGTGCAGAAATCGCTGGGACTGTCTCGACAGCCCCATAGTGACCGCGCGGATACGCCGCTACGATCAAGCCGCTGCCTCGGCGTCGTCTTCGGGTTGAGATTGTTTCATCATCATCGCCAAAAGATGGGCGAGACGATCACGCATTTCGCGACGGTCGCAAATCTGGTCGACCGCGCCGTGCTCGACGAGGAACTCGCTGCGCTGGAAACCTTCCGGCAGTTTTTCGCGCACGGTCTGTTCGATCACGCGCGGGCCGGCGAAGCCGATCAGCGCTTCGGGTTCGGCCATGTTGATGTCGCCGAGCATCGCGAACGAGGCCGACACGCCGCCGGTGGTCGGATGCGTCATCACCGAGATGTACGGCAGGCCGGCCGCGCGCAGGCGACCGAGCGCGGCCGAGGTCTTGGCCATCTGCATCAGCGAGAACAGGCTTTCCTGCATGCGCGCGCCGCCGCTGGCGGAGAAACACACGAAGGGGCTTCCGATCTCCAGCGCGGTTTCGGCGCCGCGGGCGAAGCGCTCGCCGACCACCGACCCCATCGAACCGCCCATGAAAGCAAAGTCGAACGAACTGGCCACCAGCGGCCGCTGCTTGAGCGTGCCGCGCAGGGTGATCAGGGCGTCGCGTTCGCCGGTGGCCTTCTGCGCCGCCTTGATGCGCTCGGAGTACTTTTTCTGGTCCTTGAACTTGAGCACGTCGGTCGGACCGAGCTCGGCTCCGATCTCGACCGTGCTGCCGGCATCGAACAGCGCGTTCAGGCGCGCGCGCGCGCGGATCGGCATGTGGAAACTGCACTTCGGGCAGACCTCGAGGTTTTCCTCGAGCTCGGGGCGGTACAGCACCGCGCCGCAGCGCTCGCACTTCTCCCACAGCCCCTCGGGCACGCTGCGTCGTTTGGCCGCGCCGGATTCGGTGCGGATGCCGGACGGCATGAGTTTCTTGAGCCACGACATACGATGGAACCTTCTGTTCAGGCAGCTAAATGAAGGACCGGACCGGCGACGATGAGGCCATCGCCGCCGCCAGCCTAGCGGGTCAGTTTAACGCAGCGAACCATACGGTCCGCGGTTCAGCCGTCCAGGGCCTGTCGCAGCGGGGTCAGGAAGCGCCGCGCGGTCTGGGCCGCGGCCTGCGCATCGGCGGCCTCGGCGAGCTCGGCCACCAGGGCGCTGCCTACCACCACGCCGTCGGCCTCGCGGGCCATGGTCGCGGCGCTGGCGGCGTCCTTGATGCCGAAACCGGCCACCACCGGCACCCGGCTGCGGGCGCGGATGGTGTGCAGGCGGTCGTTGGCAGCGCCGGTGTCGAGGCGGTCGGCGCCGGTCACGCCGGCGAAGCTGACGTAGTACAGGTAACCCTGGGCGTCGTCGCAGAGCAGCGCCAGGCGCGCGTCGGTGGTGGTCGGCGAGGCCAGCAGGATCAAGGCCAGACCGGTCTCGTTGAAGGCCGCACGCAGGTCCCCGGCTTCTTCCGGCGGCAGGTCGACCAGCAACACGCCGTCGACGCCGGCCGCGACCGCGTCGCGGGCGAAGCGCGCGTTGCCGCGGATCTCGATCGGGTTCAGATAGCCCATCAACACGACCGGCGTGTCGGCGTCGCGGCCGCGGAACTCGCGCACCGCTTCGAGCACCCAGCTCAGGCCGGCGCCGCGCGCGATCGCGCGCTCGGAGCTGCGCTGGATGGTCGGGCCGTCGGCCATGGGATCGGAGAACGGCACCCCGAGTTCGAGCACGTCGGCCCCGGCCTCGACCAGCGCATGCATCACCGGCACGGTCGCCTCCAGCGACGGATCGCCGGCGGTGACGAACGGGATCAGGGCCTTGCGGCCGGCGGCCTGCAGTTGTTGGAACTTGGCGTCGATTCGGTTCATTAGGCGAGCAGTGAGTTCAGAAGAGTGAGGAGTGAGTCAAAACCAAAGCCGAGCCGCACGACGGGTGAGATCTCGCAAAGGCGGCGCGTTGCCGCCCTTACTCACTCCTCACTCCCACGCACTCGTTGTTCGCCTCAAAAGTGCAGCCCTTCGCGTCCGGCGATGGTGTGCACGTCCTTGTCGCCGCGGCCGGACAGGTTGCACAGCACGACCTGGTCCTTCGGCATCGAGCGCGCCAGCTTGATCGCCTGGGCGATGGCATGGCTGGATTCCAGCGCGGCCAGGATGCCCTCGGTGCGCGCCAGGGTGCGGAAGGCGTCGAGCGCTTCGTCGTCGGTCACGCCGACGTATTCGGCGCGGCCGGCGTCCTTGAGGAAGGCATGCTCGGGGCCGACGCCGGGGTAGTCGAGACCCGCCGAGACCGAATGGGTCTCGATGATCTGGCCGTCGTCGTCGCACAGGACATAGGTGCGGTTGCCGTGCAGCACACCAGGACGCCCGGCCGCGAGCGAGGCGGCGTGGCGACCGGTGTCGATGCCGTCGCCGGCCGCTTCGGCGCCGACGATGCGCACCGCGCGGTCGTTGAGGAAGGCATGGAACAGGCCGATCGCATTGCTGCCGCCGCCGACGCAGGCCGTGATCGCATCGGGCAGGCGGCCGTACTCGGCCAGCATCTGCGCCCTCGCCTCGCGCCCGACCACGGCGTTGAAGTCGCGGACCATGCGCGGATACGGATCCGGGCCGGCCACGGTGCCGATGATGTAGAAGGTGTCGCGCACGTTGGTGACCCAGTCGCGCATCGCTTCGTTGAGCGCGTCCTTGAGGGTCTGCGAGCCGCTGGTCACCGGCACCACCGTCGCGCCGAGCAGCTTCATGCGGTAGACGTTGATCTTCTGCCGCTCGATGTCGGTCGCGCCCATGTAGACCACGCACTCCAGGCCCAGGCGCGCGGCCACGGTGGCGCTGGCGACGCCATGCTGGCCGGCGCCGGTCTCGGCGATGATGCGGGTCTTGCCCATGCGGCTGGCCAACAGGGCCTGGCCGATGGTGTTGTTGATCTTGTGCGCGCCGGTGTGGTTGAGGTCTTCGCGCTTGAGCAGGATCTGCGCGCCGCCGACTTCGTCGCTGAGGCGTTGCGCGTGGTAGATCGGGCTCGGCCGGCCGACGTAATGGGCCAGGTCGCGCTCGAACTCGGCGATGAAGGCCGGATCGACGCGGGCCGCGTCGTAGGCCGCGGCCAACTCTTCGAGCGGCGCGATCAGGGTCTCGGCGACGAAGCGGCCGCCGAAACGGCCGAAGTGACCGGAAGCGTCCGGATAGGCGTGGAAATCGATGGGGTCTGCGGACATCGGCTCGGGCGCGTTCTGCATCAGGGCGGACGTCGCCGTGGCGGCGACGGGAACGGGTGAGTTTAGGGCATCGAGGCGATCACCGTACGCACGAGGTGATCGCAGAATGGCGCCTCCGGACCCGGACGCCCTGCACCGCCGCCTTGCGCCAGGCCTCAGTCGACGTGACAGTCGGCGCGCCGCACTTCTTCGACGAAGTGGCGCATCTTGTCGCCGTCCTTGAGCCCCGGCGCGCTTTCGATGCCGCTGGACACGTCCACGCCCCAGGGCAAGGTCGCCAGGATCGCCTCGAACACGTTCTCCGGGGTGATGCCGCCGGCGAGCACGAAGGGTTTCTGCACGCCGACCGGAATCCGCGTCCAGTCGAAGGTCTTGCCGCTGCCGCCGCTGCTGCCCTTGGCGTGGCTGTCGAACAAAAAGCCGGCCGCGCCCGGATAACGCGTATGCAGCGCCGAGGGGTGCTGGTCGGCGAGTTCGCCGCCCATCGGGATGGCTTTCAGATAAGGCACGCCGAAGGCGCGGCAGAAGGCGTCGTCTTCGTTGCCATGGAACTGCAACAGGCTCGGCCGGACCTGGCGCACCACCTCGCGCACTTCGTCGACCGGGTTATCCATGAACAAGGCCACCGCGTCGACCAGCGGCGCCAAGGCCTGGCGCATGGCGCGCGCCTCCTCGGCGGCGACGCGGCGCGAGCTGCCGGCGGCGAACACGAAGCCGATGGCGTCGGCGCCGAGCTCGCAGGCCAGGCGCACATCGCCGGGACGGGTGAAACCGCAGAACTTGATGCGGGTACGGAACAGGGTGCGGGGACAGGGCTGGCTCAAAACGTAACCTCGGCAGGCAGCTGGCAATCGGCGGGATAGCGTGGGCCGACGAACACCAGACCCGAGGACGGCGCGGTCGGGCCGGCGACGGTACGGTCGCGTCCGGCCAACAATTCCCCGATCCATGCCTCGGGCTGTTCGCCCCGGCCCACCATCAGCAAGCTTCCGACAATGTTGCGCACCATATGGTGAAGAAAGGCGTTGGCCTGGACCTCCATCTCGACCACCTCGCCGTCGCGGCGCACCCCGATGTACTGCAGGTCGCGGCGCGCATGCGGGGCCTGGCAGTGCACGGTGCGGAACGCCGAGAAGTCGTTTTCGCCGAGCAGGGCCTGGGCGGCGCGGTGCATGGCGTCGGCGTCGAGCGGCCGGCGCTCCCAGGTCAGGTACTGCCGTTGCAGGGCCGGCCGCACCGAGCGGTTGAGGATGCGGTAGCGGTAGCGACGCGCGCGTGCCGAGAAGCGGGCGTGGAAATCGGCCGCGACCGGCACGCACCAGCGCACGCATACCGAGGGCGGCAGGCGCGAAGTGGTGCCGAGCACCCAGCCGCGCAGGTCGCGCTGGGCACTGCTGTCGAAATGGACGACCTGGCAGGAGGCGTGGACGCCGGCATCGGTACGCCCGGCGCAGGTCACATCGACGCGGCCGCCGGCCACGAACGACAGCGCGTCCTCCAGAGTGCTCTGGACGGTGGCTTCGCCGCGCAGGTCGGGCTCGCCCGGGCGCACCAGGCGTTGCCAGCCGGAAAACTCGCCTCCGTCGTACTCCACGCCCAGGGCGTAGCGGCGCAGCGGCGCCGCCACTGCGGAGGGAGCCGCCACTACGGAAGAAAGGGCGTCCGTCTCGAAAACTTCGGTCATGCCTGGTTCGGTCGCGTGCTGGCGCGGCTCAACTCAACGCTCAGGATTCGAGTTCGCGCAGCAGGCGCGCAGCCTGTTGGCGCGCCGCATGGTCACCGTTGATCAACACCTCGCCGAGCAGCTGGCGGGCGCTGCTTTCGTCGCCGAGGTCGAGGTAGGCGCGGGCCAGCTCGATGCGCTCCTGGCCCGGCGCGGTCGCCGCTTGGGCGTTGCTGCCGGCCGCGCTCGGATCGAGCACCGGCGCGGCGACGAATTCGGGGATCTGCGGCGCTGCCGGTTCGGCCCGCGGCGCGCCTGCGCCGGTATCGGCCGGGCCGACCGGCGCACGGGCGCTGCCGGCTTCGGCAGCGTGCCAGGTCGGCACTTTCGCGCCGGTGCGCGGTTCGGTCTTGGGCGCGGTCCAGAACGGCGCGGCGATCGGTTCGGCGGTCGCGGCACGGTCGGCCTCGGGTTCGCCGATCAATTGCGCGACCGGGTCGACCAGGGCCGCGGCGGGGTCCGGGCGGCGGCGCAAGGAGTCGCCCGAATCGCTCGCAACGGCATCGACCGCGGCACGGTCCGGGCCGCCACGGCTCGGCGCATCCGCCGCCGAAGCCGGCGCGCGGAAGCTCGGCTTCTTGGGTTCGCGGCGGCTCAACACCCAGCCGCCGATCAGCAAAGCCAGCACGCCGAGGCTGCCGAACACCCACGGCAAGGGCGAGCCGCCCTCGCTGCGGGCCTGGTTTTCGGCCAGACGCTGCTGGCTCGCGGCCAGCTCGCTGTCCTTCATCGCAATGAGCTTCTGCTGCTGCGTCTGCAACTGCTCCAGCTCGGCGACGCGGCTCTTGAGGTCGGCCAGTTCGGCATCGCGCGCGGCGATGACCTCGTTGGCCTGCTGAATCTCCTGTCGAACCATGCTGCCCTCGCCTCCGGCGCTGATGCCGGACTGTGCGCCCGCCTGGGTGGCTTGGCTGGCCCCCGGCGGGACGATTTCAAGACGCGCGTCGTTGCTGCGCGAGGCCGCGCCGCTCTGCGCGGCCGGTGCCACCGGCGTTTTCGCGACGGCGTCGGACTCCAGGCTGATGGGCTGCGGAACCGGCTGCCGCGCCTGGCGCCACTGCTGGACCTGCACCCGCACCAATTCGCTGGCTTCGCGCGGATCGATCGCATCGAATTGGTTGCCAGGCGGCAGGCGCAGCACCGCGCCCTGCCGGAGGCGGTTGATGTTGCCGCCGATGAAGGCCTCGGGATTGGCCCGCAACAGCGCGATCATGGTCTGGTTGAGGGTGTTCTCGCCGGCCACGCCGGCAGCGATCGCCGACAGGGTCTGGCCGCGCTCGACCGTGATCTCGCCGTCGGCGCCTACGCTCGGTGCGGCCGCCACCGGGCGCGGCTCGCGCGGCGCCTGCGGGATGCGGCCTGCATTCGGACGCTCGGCCTGCGCCGGCGGCACCGCCTCGGGCTGCACCGGCTCGGGCTGGAGCGCGATGGGTTCCGGCGCCGGCGCCGGTGCCGCGGTGATCGCACTGCCCGGGTCGTAACGGTCGAGCTGGTTCTCCACCGCCAGCGGATCGGTCGCCTGCGGCTGCGCACCGAACGGCAGCGGCGCATCCAGCGGACGCTCGATGGTGTTGGCGGCGGCGCCGGTCGGAGCCTGGATCGGCGGCTGCATCGGTGCGGACACCGTGCGCGGCGCGTCGAGCAAGGCCGAGTATTCGCGGGTCAGGCGGCCCTGCCCCCAATCGACTTCGATCAGGAAGGTCAGCAGCGGCTGATTGACCGGCTGGGTGCTGGTGACCCGGATCACCGGCTTGCCGGCGTTGTCCAGGGCGAGCACGAAGCGCAGGTCGGTGACGATGCCTTGCGGCGGCTGCAGGCCGATGCGCTGGAAGGTCTCCGGCGAGGCCAGCCCCGCGCGCAACTGCGCCAACTCGTTGCTGTCGCTGGAAATGACCGGGATCTCGGCCAGCAACGGCTGGCCCGCGCGCGATTTGACCTCGATCTGCCCCAGACCGAGCGCACCGGCCGCCCCACTGGCCAGAGCCAACGCGAGAGCCAATGCTGTGCGTGCGAAACCTGATCTCACAGACGATCCCATTACCCTAGTCAGGCGGCGACTCTAGCGGTCGGCGGGCGGAATGCGCAACGCGGCGATGAAGGTCGGCCTTCGATTCGGCGTTCGATCGGCATCCGACCGCCTGAACCGATTCGGCCCGATGCCTGGCGCACCGCCGTCGACCCGTGTCTGCGCAGAGTGCACCACATCGGCCGGTCGACGCCAGCAGCCCGGCTCATTCCGGCGAAACCGGCCCACGGCCCGGTCTGGACATAAACGCATTGCGCAAAAAAATCGGGCCCCGCAGGGCCCGATCCGTACTTCGATCCGTGCGCTGCGGGGCTCAGCCTTCGTTCCAGACCAATTCCGCCAGTTGCACGGCATTGGTCGCCGCGCCCTTGCGGATGTTGTCGGACACCACCCACAGCGACAAACCGCGCGGATGCGAGATGTCGTCGCGGATGCGGCCGACGAAAACCGGATCTTGTCCCGAAGCGTGCGTGACCGGCGTCGGATATCCGCCGCCGACCGGGTCGTCGACCACCACCAGGCCCGGCGCCTGCTCGAGCAGCGCGCGCGCGTCGACGGCGCTGAGCTTGTCGCGGGTCTCGATGTGCACCGCCTCGGAGTGGCCGTAGAACACCGGCACCCGCACCACCGTCGCGTTCACGCCGATGCTGTCGTCGCCGAGGATCTTGCGGGTCTCCCAGACCAGCTTCATCTCTTCGGTGGTGTAGCCGTTGTCGGTGAAGTCGCCGCCGTGCGGGATCACGTTGAAGGCGATCTGCACCGGATAGACCTCGGCCTTGGCTTCCTGGAAGTTCAACAGCGCCGCGGTCTGCTTGCCGAGCTCTTCCATCGCGCGCTTGCCGGTGCCGGACACCGACTGGTAGGTGGCGATGTTGATGCGTTCGAGCTTCGCCTTGCGGTGGATCGGCGCCAACGCGACCATCAACTGCATGGTCGAGCAGTTCGGATTGGCGATGATGCCGAGCGGGCGGTGCTTGGCCGCTTCCGGATTGACTTCGCTGACCACCAGCGGCACGTCGTCCTGGTAACGGAACGCGGACGAGTTGTCGATCACCACCGCGCCGGCCGCGGCGAACTTCGGCGCATATTCCTTGGACACCGAACCGCCGGCCGAGAACAGCGCGATATCGACGCCGCTCGGATCGAATTTCGCCAGGTCCTGGACCACGATGGTTTTGCCGTCGAACTGGATTTTCTCGCCCGCCGAGCGTTCGCTCGCCAACACATGCAACTGACCGATCGGGAATTTGCGCTCGGCCAGCACCTTCAGCATGGTTTCACCGACTGCGCCGGTGGCACCGACGACAGCGACATTGCAGGACGTCTTGGCGTTCATCTGTTCCTATTTACCTGACTTGTGGGAGCCGCCGGACCCATTTCCGGCGGATGTTGCTCGGGTCGGCGCGCGAGGCGCCGGAAAAGCTTGGCCGCGGGCTGCGCCTTCATGGCGCGCCCTGTGCGCCCATTGTGCGGCCGCCGGCGTCGGCGTGGCGGGCCTCAGCTCGGTGGGCGAACTGCGCGGCGTTCACAGGCGACGGCGGCCGGCCGGCGTCGGGCCCGTGGCCCAGCGCCGCGATCAGATTGTCCACCGCTAGCGCGACCATGGCACGCCGGGTGGCGAGGCTGCCGCTGGCGATATGCGGGGTCAGCACGACGTTGCGCAGCGCGAGCAGGCGCGGATTGAGCGCCGGCTCGCCCTCGAACACGTCCAGACCGGCCGCGGCCAGGCGCCCGTGTTCGAGGGCATCGGCGAGCGCGTCTTCGTCGACGATGCCGCCTCGGGCGATGTTGGTCAGGGTCGCGTGCGGCTGCATCCGCGCCAGCGCGGCGGCGTCGATCAGATGATGCGACTGCGGCGAGTACGGCAGCACCAGGACCAGGTGGTCGGCGCGTGTCAGCAGTTCCTCGAAACCGACGTAGGTCGCGGCCGACTCGCGTTCGACCGCTTCCGACAGACGGCTGCGGTTGTGGTAGAGCACGCGCATGCGGAAGCCGGCGGCGCGGCGCGCGATGGCCTGGCCGATGCGGCCCATGCCGAGGATGCCCAAGGTCGTGCCGTGCACATCGCCGCCGAGCAGCGAATCGAAACTCCACTGCCGCCAATGACCTTCGCGCAGCCAGTGCTCGGCCTCGCTGATCCGCCGCGCGGCGGCCATCATCAAGGCCCAGCCGAAGTCGGCGGTGGTTTCGGTCAACACGTCGGGCGTATTGGTGACGAGGATGCCGGCCGCGCTCAGCGCCGGCAGGTCGAGGTTGTTGTAGCCCACCCCGACGTTGGCGATCGCGCGCAGGCGGGCGGCGCCGGCGACCTGCGCCGCACCGATCGGGTCGTTCAGCGTGACCAGGGCGCCGTCGGCCTCGCGCAGCGCCGCGGCGATCGCCTCGGGGCCGTGCTGGGTCACGCGCGCGGTCGCGACGACGTCGAAGTGCTCGCGCAGGCGCGCGACGACGTCGTCGAACAACGGTTGCGAAACCCAGACCCGCGGCCGCTCAGGCATCGGCATCGAGCTCCAATTGGGCCGGGATGCGCGGGCTGACCACACCGACGTCGCCGCACTGGGCGCGGTGGCGCAGGGCCTGGTCGACCAGCACCAGCGCGACCATGGCCTCGCAGATCGGGGTGGCGCGGATGCCGACGCAGGGGTCGTGACGACCGGTGGTGATCACTTCGACTTCGTTGCCGTGGATGTCGACGCTGCGCACCGGCAGGCGCAGGCTCGAGGTCGGCTTGAACGCGGTCGAACAGCGCAACTGCTGGCCGGTGCTGATGCCGCCGAGGATGCCGCCGGCATGGTTGCTGGCGAAGCCGGAGCGCGACAGCTCGTCGCGATGCTCGCTGCCCTTGGACGCGACGACCGCGAAGCCGTCGCCGATCTCCACGCCCTTGACCGCGTTGATGCTCATCAGGGCGGCGGCGAGGTCGCCGTCGAGCTTGCCGTAGATCGGCTCGCCCCAGCCCGGCGGCAGGCCGTCGGCGATCACGTCGACGCGCGCGCCGACCGAGTCGCCGGACTTGCGCAGCGCGTCCATGTAGGTCTCCAGCTCGCCGACCTGGTCGGCGGCGGGCCAGAAGAACGGGTTCTCTTCCACCGCCGACAGGTCGTAGGCGTTCGGCACGATTTCGCCGATCTGCGACATGAAACCGCGCACGCTGACGCCGTAGCGCTCGGCCAGCCACTTCTTGGCGATCACGCCGGCCGCCACTCGCATGGTGGTCTCGCGCGCCGACGAACGCCCGCCGCCGCGCGGATCGCGCAGGCCGTACTTCTGCCAATAGGTGTAGTCGGCGTGGCCGGGGCGGAACTGCTCGGCGATCGAGCCGTAGTCCTTGCTGCGGGCGTCGGTGTTGCGGATGACCAGGGCGATCGGCGTACCGGTGGTGCGGCCCTGGTAGACGCCGCTGAGGATTTCGATGTCATCGCTTTCCTGGCGCTGCGAAGTGTGGCGCGTGCGCCCGGTAGCGCGGCGGTCGAGGTCGCGGCGGAATTCCTCCGGCGCGATTTCCAGGCCCGGAGGGCAACCGTCGATCACGCAACCGATCGCCGGACCGTGGCTTTCGCCGAAGGTCGTCACCGTGAAAAGCTTTCCAAAGCTGTTGCTGGCCACTGATCGAAGTCCTGATGCGTGCCGGTCTCGTCCGGCGTGGGGGGGTGC
This sequence comes from Lysobacter sp. 22409, assembly GCF_052045105.1. Lineage (NCBI taxonomy): Bacteria > Pseudomonadati > Pseudomonadota > Gammaproteobacteria > Lysobacterales > Lysobacteraceae > Lysobacter > Lysobacter sp. 22409. The sequence continues at coordinate 152,376 of NZ_JBQEOE010000002.1, forward strand.
GCGGAGTCGGTGCGAGCGTCGCTTGCGCGAAGCGCCCGTGCCGATGCGCGGCGGCAGGGGTGCGTCCTGCGCCGACGCCATCGCGATGCGCGCCGAACGCAGCCACCTGCCTACGCCGATGGTATGACGCAGCGGTGACGCGCGGCTTCACGAATCGCAGGGCGACGGCGATCGAGGACAGCGGATTCTATGCCGGCCGACCGCGCGGACATGCGACGGCGACACGCATCGCCTGCGACTCGCGCCTCATCTCGAATTCCCCCGAATGTGAGGAAAAACCGATGATGTGGAGTGTGCCGTAGACACCGATCTCGCGCGAACTACCATCGCGACCTACGTCGTCCACCATAGCCGACGGCGCAGGTTTCCGCTGCAACGATGAGCGAAGCCCAATGCGGCGAGGTGGTCGGCGACCCTACGCCGGAGTATCTGCGCGCCTACTCGAACGAACGCAGACGCCGCGGGGCGCTTGCGGATTCCGGTCGGTCTGGCGCCTGGCGCGTGCTGGATCAGCGTTCAGGCGCTGCGGGGACGCGTCGCGTCGCCCGCCACCGGCCGCCGACGCACGCTCAACCGCGCGCGTCGGCGAGTCGTTTGATTGCGTCGTGGTGTTCGACGAGGTCGTGGCGCTCGGCCACGAAGATGCCCATCTGGCCGACCTTGAACTCGACCCAGGCCAGCGGTAGTTGCGGCAGCAGTTCGACCAGGGCGCGTTCGGCCTCGCCGACTTCGCAGATCAGCAGGCCGTGCTCGCTCAGATGATCGGGCGCATCGCGCAGGATCTTCAGCGCCAGGTCCAGGCCGTCGTCGCCGGCACGCAGGCCGAGCTCGGGTTCGTAGGAATATTCCTTCGGCAGCGCGTCGGTCTCGTCGTTGGTGACGTAGGGCGGATTGGTCACGATCAGATCGAAGACCTCGCCCTGCAGCCCCTTGAACAGATCGGACTTGCGCAGCTCGAGGTTGTCGGCGTGCAGGCGGGCCTTGTTCTCGGTGGCCAGCGACAGCGCCTCGTCGTTGATGTCGGCACCGACCACCTGCCACTCGGGGTGGTAATGCGCGGTGGCGATGGCGATGCAGCCCGAACCGGTGCACAGGTCGAGCGCGCGCTCGACCTCGCGGCCGCCGAGCCAGGGCTCGAAGCCCGACTCGATCAATTCGGCGATCGGCGAACGCGGCACCAGGGCGCGGCGGTCGCTCTTGAAACTCAGGCCGGCGAACCAGGCCTCGCCGGTCAGATAGGCGGCCGGGATGCGCTCGTTGACGCGGCGCTCGAACAGTTCCAGCACCTTGGCCTTTTCTTCGCCGGTCACGCGGCCGGCGCCGTACACCGGGCTCAGGTCGTGCGGCAGGTGCAGCGCGTGCAGGACCAACTGGGTGGCCTCGTCGAGCGCGTTGTCGTAGCTGTGGCCGAAGGTCAGCCCGGCCGCGCCGAAGCGGCTGGCGCCGTAGCGGATCAGATCGACGAGGGTCAGCTGTTCGAAGGAGGCGGAAGCGGGCACGGCGGGTCCAGGGCAAAACAAGGCGCGCAGTATAGCGGGTGAGGTGGATTCGAGCTCGGGCTCGGGCTTGGACTCGGGACTCGGGCACGGCCAGAGCAAATCCCCCCTGCCCCCTCCTTAAAGGGGGGGACTCGTCTGGAGGATTCGTAAGGAAACAGGGAGCACGTCCAGGCCTGGCCCCTCCAACAGGCCCGGCCCCGCTAAAGCGAACGAAAGCGCCCCGAAGGGCTTCCCCCCTTTGCAAAAGGGGCCAGGGGGGATTTGCTTTTCGCTCCCGGCCCGCCCCTCGATCCGTTCACGCCGAACAAGCGCCCGCCTCCGCGCCCGGTATCATGCCCCGGCGCAACAAACGGAATCGCCATGTTCAATCGCACCACCGCCATCGTCCTGGTCGCCGCGCTCGCCGCAGCAGCCGGCCTGTGGGCGTCCAGGCAGTACTTCGGCAGCGCCCGCCCTTCGCCCTGGCCGCAGACCAAGGCGGTGCGCCTGTTCGAGCCGCCGCGCACCCTGCCGGCGTTTTCGCTGCGCCAGTCCGACGGCACCCAGCTCATTCCCGGCGAACTCAAAGGCCACTGGACCCTGGTCTTCCTCGGCTTCACCCACTGCCCCGACGTCTGCCCGACCACCCTGGCCGAGCTGTCGGTGGCGCAGAAGCAGTGGGATTCGATTCCCGAATCCACCCGTCCGCGGGTGCTGTTCGTCTCGGTCGATCCCGAGCGCGACCCGCCCGACCGCATCGGCGAGTACGCGCACGGCTTTCACAAAGACACCCTGGCCGCGACCGCCGACATCCCGGCGCTGGAAACCTTCACCAAGTCGCTCGGCATGGTGTTCGGCAAGGTGCCGGCGCCCGACGGCGCGCCCGCCGACCAGTACACGATGGACCACAGCGCCAGCATGGCCGTGCTCGATCCGCAGGGCCGCATGGCCGGCCTGATCCGACCGCCGCTGGACCCGAACGCCATCGCCGCCGACCTTGCCGCACTGACCGAAGCCAAGACCCCGTGAGTCTCGTCACCACCCTGACCTATGCCCTGCCGCACCGCGCGCTGTCCTCGATCGCGCGCTCGCTGGCCTATTCCTCCAACCCGCGCGTCAAGCAGTGGCTGATCGATACGGTCACTCGCAAGTTCGGCGTGAATCTCGGCGAAGCCGCCGAGCCCGATGCGCAGGCCTATCCGACCTTCAACGCTTTCTTCACCCGCGCGCTGAAGCCCGGCGCGCGCGTGCCCGAGGCCGACCCGCGCAGCTTGCTGATGCCGGCCGACGGCCGCATCAGCCAGTGCGGGCCGATCCGCGCCGGCGAAATCTTCCAGGCCAAGGGCCAGTCGTTCACCGCGACCGAGCTGCTCGGCGGCGACGAAGCCGCGGCCGCGCCGTTCCGCGATGGCGTGTTCGCCACGGTCTATCTGTCGCCGAAGGACTATCACCGCGTGCACATGCCCTGGGCCGGCACCCTGCGCGAAACCGTGCACGTGCCGGGCCGCTTGTTCAGCGTCGGCCCGGACGCGGTGCGCAACGTGCCGCGTCTGTTCGCGCGCAACGAGCGCCTGGTCTGCCACTTCGACACCGACTTCGGGCCGATGGCGATGGTCATGGTCGGCGCGCTGTTGGTCTCGGGCGTGGAAACGGTCTGGAGCGGAGTCGAGATCCCCCGCTACGGCGATCGCGTCCAACACAAGGACTACCGCGGCAAGGGCATCGCGCTCGAACGTTTCGCCGAAATGGCCCGCTTCAACTACGGTTCGACCGTGATCGTGCTGTTGCCGCCGGGCGTGGCGAACCTGGCCGACGGCCTCGGCGCGGAAACCGCGGTGCGCCTGGGCGAAGCCCTGGCCCGACGCAACGACTGAATCGCTGCGACTTCGCAAACCTCACCCAAGGAGGGGAATCATGTCATTTCATCAACGCCCGGCCCTGCGCCGGGCGGCCTGCCTGTTGTTGATCGCCGCCCTCGCCGCCTGCAGCAGCAAGAGCGAGAACGAGCAGTTGCTCGAACTGCGCGACGGCCTGGCCTACACCCAATATCGGCGCCTGTCCGAGAGCGGCTTGCCGGGCGCGATCGGCGCCTACCGAAAAGGCATGGAATGGAGCGGCAAGACGCCGCCGGTCGAGTTCGACGAGGCCGACTACTGCGCCATGCACGTGCTGCTTGCCTACGGCGCACTGGTCGCCGACAAGAGCACGATCGCCTTGGCCGAAAGCGACATCGTCGAGGCGCGCAAGTGCGGCAGCTTCGATCGCGTCGCCGCGAACTCGCTGCGTTCGGTGGTGTTCCAGCGACTGGAATGGCCGCAACTGGCCCAGGCCGAGAGCGACAAAGTCTGGACCGCGCCGCAGGCGCCCGGCGCGGATCAACCGCCGGTCGCGCACGTGATCACCTTGCATGCCGCCCTGACTTATCTGGCGGTGAGCGAGAAGCGCTGGGACCGCGCCCAGGTGCATATCGATGCGCTCGGGCAGCTGTTGAAGCAGCCGTGGATGAGCGAGCTGCCGCGCGCCGGCCTGGCGTTCCAGGAAGGCCGCACCCGCGACGGTCTGGTCACGCTCAAGCGCATGAGCCAGGACCCGAGCGCACCCGAGCCGGTGCGCAAGGAACTCGCGCGTTTCATCGCCAAGGTCGAAGCCAAGGGCGGCGACGTCGATTCCTTCGTCTTCATGCCGCGCCTGATCGCGGTGCTGACTTGGGAAGCGGTCAAGCAAGAAGGGCCGGACGTGCTGCGCACCACCACGCGCTTCGCCGAAGAGCAGGCCTGGAAGCCCTTGAACGATTCGGTCAAGGACGGCGCCGGCAAGGCCCGCGAAGTCGCCGGCGGCTGGTGGAATAAAGCCCGCGACGCGGTCTCCTCCGACGCGAAGGCGGCGCCCGAGGCCGCGAAACCGCAGTAAGCGCACCGCCGTCGCACCANGGCGGTGCGATGCAGCGGGGCTTATTACATGCCCCGCGCGTGCGGCGGCAGCGCCTGCTGCTGGGTCTGGTGTTGCTGCTCGTGTTGCGCCGCCTGCTGCGGGCCGAGCTGGCTCAGGCGCTGCTGCGAATCCTGCACCGGCGTATTGGTCGCATCGGCGGTCGGCATGTGCGCGCGCAGGCTGGCCGGGTCGTTGGCCGCGCCCTGCACCACGAACACGTTCTGCCCGGCGCGCTGGGTCTCGGTCTGCTGGCTCAGGAACACGCCGTCGATGCGCTCGAAACCGTTCTGGCGGGCCAGGCAGGCGACGCTGAAGATCATGCATTCGCTGGTTTGGTCCGGGGTGCGCCCGAGCCGCGCGTCGAGCTGATTGACCTGGGCCCGCGCTTGTTGCACCAAGGGGTCTTCCGGCCCGGCACGTCCGCTCGCGTTCGCATGCGGCTGGGTCGCCTGCGGCGGGACCTCCGGCACCTGCACGCCCGGCGTCTGGGTGGCCGGGGTCTGCGCGCCAGGCGGCTGCGGCTGCGTCGCCGGTTGCTGAGCGGCCGGCTGCAGCGCCGGATCCGGCGTGGTGCGCAGCACCGGCGCATGCGGATCGACGTGCAGCAGGCGCGTGGTGGCGCCGTTGTGGGTCTGGCTGAGGTCGGTGGTGCCGTCGCGATTGCGCACCCGCGACAGCTCGTTGCGATCGACGTCGGCCCACACGCCACCGATATTGGAATGACCGCTGCCGTCGCGGTTCCAGACCACGAAGTCGTTGCCGGACGCGTACAGGCCTGCGGTCGGACGCCCTGCCCGGCCCTGGCCTTCCTGCTGCGGACGGCCATAGGCATAGGCGCCGCCCTGGTCGAGCGCGTGGATCAAGGCCGGCGCCTCGACCTTCTGCAGGAACAAATTCTTGGCGGTGTCGTACTCGGCGGCGAGATGCGGACGCGCCGCGTCCTGACCGGTCTGGCTGGGATTGACCAGGGGATTGGCCATCACATCCTGCCAGGTCTGGTGCAGCGGGCTGCGCGAGTCGGCGTTGCGCAGCGCAATCATCACTTCCGCGCCCTGCAGCGCGGCGTCGCGGCCGGTCTCCATGTAGTCGCGGTCGCCGCTGGTCCTCGGCAACAGGCGGTCGACCGCGCCGCTGACGTCGGCGACGCTGTTATGGGTGCCGTTGTTCATGTCGCGCAACAAGGCCGGGGTCCAGCGCGTGCCGCTCTGGTTCTCGACCTTGGCCACCATCGTGGTCAGGCGCACTTGGTCGTCGGGCGTGGAATTGCGGTACAGCGCGGTCTGGCTGACCTGGGCCATGACGCCGCTGACCAGTTCGTTGGCCTGGGCGACGTCGCGGTTGTGGATGTAGGTGACACCGGCGTCGGAGCGCAGGAATTCGTTGAGATTGCCTTCGATGCGCGCGTCCATCGCACGCCCGCCCTGGGCGGTGATGGTGTTGCCGTTGCGGCCGAGGTCGGCGATGGTCTGGGTGCGCTCGGCGGCGCTGAGCACGCGCTCGGGATGATTCGCGCGGGCCCAGCCCTGATAGGCGTCGACCAGCGACGGCACCACTTCGGGATGCTGGCCCAGGTCGGTCTGCAAGGTGCCGATCGAATAGCCGCTGTTGCCGACCGGCTGCATCACCCCGTTGACGGTGTTGCCGGCGAAGGACAGGTGATTGGAGACGTCGCGGCCGCCGACGCTGCCCTCGGAGCCCACGCCGATGGCGAAATAGGCGATCGCACGGCGTTCGTCGTCGGTCATGACGCGCGGCGGCGGGGCCGCAGGCGGTGTCGCCGCGGCGTCGTTCTGTGCGGGTTGGTTCATGGTCTAGCCTCCTTGCTGCGACACGGGCCGGAGCGCCCGCGGCTTCGCTGTCTGTTCGGACCCTTTCTGTGCGGACCCCATCGTCCGCGGCTCAGTTGTCTTTGGGTTCGTCGTCTTTGGCTTCGTCGTCGGCGCACTGGTCGTCGGTCGGCACCTTCTGCCCGGCCTTGGCCTCGTGCAAGGTCAGATAGGGTTTGTAGTCGCTGCCGAACTTCCGGTACCAGACCACCGTAGCCTTATCGCGCACGAGATAGGCCGAAGCCTCGCCATAGCTCGGGCAGGCTGGCGTGCCGGTGTCGCTGCAGAACTGCAGGAACAACTTGTCGTCGCGCAGCTCGCCCTTGAGCTTGCCGCTGTCGCCGCCGACGCGGGTGCCGTCGTCCCAGCTGCCGGTATAGGACTGGCCAGAACCGGCCAGGTCCAGGTTGGCGGTGTGGTTCCAGCCGCAGCTCTGCTGATAGCTCCACTGGCCATCGAAACGCACCCCGGCCGAAGCGCAGGAACACAACAATAAGGTCAGCAACGCCGCGGCGGCGCGATTACATCCTGTAAGCATGACGGACTCCAGACGGACCATGCGCAGCGATTTAGCACGCGCCCTGGCTTTAGTAAACCGATTCCCGGGCCCAGGTCCGGTTACGGGGCGATAGAGCATCAAAGCGCGATCAGCCGCGGCGGACCGACAGCGCGATCAGAGTCTGCGCGATCCAATAGGTCGCCAACACCACGGCCGAGGCGGCCGCGAACGGCGCGGCGAAGCGGTCGATCGCCAGGGTCGCGTCGGAGGCGACGAAGAACGCCCCGCCCAAGGCAGCCAAGGCGGTCGCCCGCGAGGCGCGGTGGCGCCATGCCGCGGCGGCCTGCGCCGCCATCGCCGCGAGCACCACCACGTAGACGATCACCGGGACCCGCAGTTCCCCCGGCAGATGCGGCCATAGCACCGACAGCACCGCCGCGGCCAGCGCGGCATACGCCGGAAACGGCCAGACCGCGGCGAACCAGGGCGCGCGCCGGGTCAGGCCGATCAGGTACGCGATATGGGCGCACAGAAAACTGCCGAGCCCGAACACGAACCAGTCGCCCGGCAACATCAGGAACACGTCGCCCAGGGTCGACAACAGCAGGCCGATCAGGATCGCGCGCCGGTAGCCGGTACCGGCGTCGACTTCGGGTTCCCCCTCGCCGCCGCGACGCAGCAGCATCGCCACGATCAACAGCGTGGTCAGCGGCTTGAATACATAGTGCAACCACGGCGACAGATAACTGCCGGCGATCGCCAGCGCTGCCGACAGCGCGATCGCTGCGAGCCACGGGTTTCGATGCGAAGACGAGGTCGTTGCGATGCGGTTTTTCATGCCGACGCCACTGTCTCACGATCCTTGTGCAGCGAACCGGGACCGGCGTCGATCAAGGCTTCGATCTCTCGGCGCAGACGCGCCTCATGGGCCCGCAGCCTGGGCTCGATCGCGCCTTCGGCGTACCGGCGCGACACGACCAGTTGCTTGCGAGCCGTCTCCCGGTCGCCGCGCAAGGCCGCGGCCAAGGCACGCAGGCGCGGCAGCACATGCGGCACGTACCAGAGCACCGGCGTGCGCGGATCGACCAAGTCGATGATCGCGGCATCGCGCTCGGTCCAGGCCTGCAGATAGCGCCCCTCGATCTTGCACAACTCCATCGCGGCGAAGTTCTGCGCCTGCAATGTTTCGTCGTAAGTGTCGAAACGCGCCTGCATCTGCGCCAACAACCGCCTCGCTGTCTCTGCCCCACCACGTTGCAGCGCGTGTTGGAAGCAGAACCAATCGTGGACCAGCGGCACCGGCTCTGGTTCCGCGATCAAACGCCCCAACAACTCTTCGGGCAGTTGTTCGTGTGGTTCGCTATGCAAAAGCCACCTATGGATCTCATAGGAGGCCGCACCGGCCAGTTGCTCGTGACGGTTGCGCCAGGCCTGCAGAAAAAGCAGGCCGTCGTTGGCGGATCCATCAGTCGCTCGCGGTAACAGATTGCTCAAGCCTGTCGAAAGATTCAGGAAGGCGAACAGTTCCCAAAGCTTCTGGGAAGTCGGGGATTCAGAACCGAACGCGATCGCCAGGCCGGCGCCCGCCATTAGCAGATTCGCGAGCGGGCCACCGAGTGCCTGCACAAGCAGTGCTCGACGTGGATCGCACCCAGGTTGGGCGTACGCCTCGACCAAACCGCGAATACTGCTGTTACCAGTACAGGGACGGCGGCGAAGACGCAGGCCGCGCCGCCTCGGCTGGATCTCCAGAGAACCGACGATCACCCGCACCGTGGTCATGCCGAACAGATGCGCAGACAACCAATGTCCGCCTTCGTGAATCGCCAGCGTGAGCCATAGCACCGGCACGACCGTGGCGATCAGCAAAAGGGGGCCATACCGGTTGTACTGGGCATCCGTATTGACCAAGAGCACAACGAAGCCGCACCAGGTCAGCACGGTCAGCAGAGTGTTCAACTTGCCGAAGAACCTCTGCCACCGCGGCGACAAATCCCAGGCGACGGGCGCCGCCCGGGTCGGTGCAAGCTCATCGTCGGCGGGCGCGTCCATGCGTTCGCTCCGGGCTCGGCGACCGGCTTACGGGCCGCAACCGTTGAGTTTGAGCTTCTGGCCCGGCTTGACCATATAACGCGGGGCCTTGATGCCGTTGGCCTTGGCGAGTTGCTTGGTGTCGCACTGGAACTTCTGCGCGACGTCGGTCAGGGTTTCGCCGCGCTGGACGCGGTAGTCGCGCGGCGTCGCCGGCTTCTTCTTCGCCGGCGCTTGCGGCGAGGCCAGGCCGGCCAGTTCGCCGGCGGCGATGGTGCTCGGCAGGGTGCCGTCGACGGCGCCGTCGGAAGACGGCAACACCGTGAGCGGGCCGGTGCGGACGATGGCGTTGCTGGCATCGCTCATCACCAGGGTATGGGCGAGTTCGGCGCGCTTGCCCTGGGTGCACCAGCGGTTGTACAGGCCGACCATCTTGACCGTGGCGTTGAGGCTGGTGCCGGCCGCCAGATAGCTGCTGGGCTGGTAACGCGGGTTGAGGTTGCGCAGCGCGCGCATATAGCCCTCGCGGGTGCCGCCGTTGCCCAGGCAGATGGTCAGCTCGTAGATCGAAGTGGCCTTGCTCAGGCGCAGCGGCGCCGGCTTGGCGTCGATGCGCGGGAAACGCAGGCCGTATTCGCGCGGATGCAGGTACAACCAGGCCGCCGCGATCACCATCGGCACGTAGTCGCGGGTCTCGGCCGGGAACTGGTTATAGACCGACTCGTCCCAGAAATTGCGTCCGCCGCTGGCGTTGTTGATGCGCAGCGCGCGGCCTTCGCCGCCGTTGTAGGCCGCCAGCGACATCTCGATGCTGTTGTTGAGCTGGCCCAGGCGCTCGTTCAAATACGAAGCGGCGGCCTCGGAGGACGCGCGCGGGTCGTAGCGGGTGTCGAAACCGCTGCCGTCGTCGCCGAGCCCGAAGCGCTTGCCGGTGGCGAACATGAACTGCAAGGGACCGGCGGCGCCGGCGCGCGAGGTCACGTGGACCTTGCCGTTGGACTCCTTGGCCATGATCCCGAACAGCAGCGCTTCCGGCAGGCCGGCGCGCTCGAACTGCGGCCACATCACCTGGCGCATGTACTGATAGTTTTCGTGGGTCTGGATCAGCGAACCGCGCATGTCGGTGAGCCAGCGGCGGATGCCGGCCTGCACCGCGGGGTTGTACTGGACCATCTTGACGAAGCGCTGGCCGTCGTCGCTGAGCAGCGCGGCCGCGCGCGCGGCTTCCGGCACGTCGGCGCCGAGCCCTTCGCTGTCGAGCGTGCCGCCCTCGTCGAGTTCTTCGTCGCCGCCGGCAACGGAGGCATCGGCGTTGGCCTTGAGCAGGCGCTTGTAGCCGGCGAGCATCGTGGTCAGCTGGCAACCCTTCTGCTTCATGCAGGCCGCGATCACGTCCTCCATGTCCTCGAGCGCGGCATCGCTCTCGCGGCGCCCGGCCGGGTCGGCGTTGCGGATCTTGACCAGGGCCGACTGATAGCGGGCCTCGCCGGACTGCATGCGCTGGGTCAGGGCATCGACGGCGGCCTGGTCGCGCTTGGACAGCGCGGCGGCATCGGGCGAAAGACAGGACAGCGCGAGCGCGGCGGCGAACGGCGCGAGGGCGCCCGGGATGCGGAGGGAAGCAGGCATGTGGCGGGCAGCAGGTCCTTGTTGCGGGGGCCCAGGGTAACGGCGGGGTCCGGGCGCGGCAAGAAAACACGACGTTGCCGGCTTTTCCGTGTTTGCCGGGTTCATTCCGGCGCCCTCTGCGGCGAATCGCGACCCCGGTCGCGCCGGCGCATGAGCCCGACCGGATCACAGTTCACGAACCTCACGACGCTGCCGCTAGAATCGGCCCTTCGCTTTCTCTTCATGGATCACGGACGCGGATATGGCTTCGACCCCCGGCGCAACCCAGAACGACATCCTGATCGGCAAGGCCGTGACCACCCCCGACAGCGGCCAGGTGTTCCTGCACACCAAGCTCGGCAACCGCCACGGCCTGGTCGCCGGCGCCACCGGCACCGGCAAGACCGTCACCCTGATGACGCTGGCCGAAGGCTTCTCGCGCCAGGGCGTGCCGGTGTTCCTCGCCGACGTGAAGGGCGACGTCGCCGGCCTGGCCATGCCCGGCACCCTCAACGACAAGCTGCAGGCGCGCCTGGGCGAGATCGGCATCGCCGACTTCGCCCCCGCCGGCAACCCGGCGGTGTTCTGGGACCTGTTCGGCAAGCTCGGCCATCCGGTGCGCACCACCGTCAGCGAAATGGGCCCGACCCTGCTCGCGCGCATCCTCGAACTCAACGACACCCAGTCCGGCGTGCTCGACATCGTGTTCAAGCTCGCCGACGACCGCGGCCTGCTGCTGCTCGACCTGGAAGACCTGCGCGCCCTGCTCGGCCTGGTCGCCGACGAGCGCAAGGACATCTCGACCAGCTACGGCCTGGTCAGCACCCAGTCGGTCGGCGCGATCCAGCGCTCGCTGCTGCGCCTGGAACAGGAGGGCGGCGCGCATTTCTTCGGCGAGCCGGCGCTGGAGCTGAACGACCTGATGCGCACCACCAGCGACGGCCGCGGCGTCATCAACATCCTCGCCGCCGATTCGCTGATCCTCAAGCCGCGCCTGTATTCGAGCTTCCTGCTGTGGCTGCTGTCGGAGCTGTTCGAGCAACTGCCCGAAGTCGGCGACCTCGACCGGCCCAAGCTGGTGTTCGTGTTCGACGAGGCCCACCTGCTGTTCGACGACGCGCCGCCGGCGCTGCAGCAGCGCGTCGAACAGGTCGTGCGCATCATCCGCTCCAAGGGCGTCGGCGTGTATTTCTGCTCGCAGTTTCCCGACGACATCCCCGACAACATCCTCGGCCAACTCGGCAACCGCGTGCAGCACGCGCTGCGCGCCTTCACCCCGCGCGACCAGAAGGCGGTCAAGACCGCGGCCGAAACCTTCGTGCCCAATCCGGCGCTGAAGGTCGCCGAGGTGATCTCCCAGCTCGGCACCGGCGAGGCGCTGGTCTCGACCCTGCAGGACAAGGGCGTGCCGATGCCGGTCGAACGCACTCTGGTGGCGCCGCCGCGCTGCCGCATGGGCGCGATCACCGAGGCCGAACGCGCGCAATTGCGTGCGAGCAGCCCGATCGGGCCGAAGTACGACAACTCGATCGACCGCGAATCGGCCGCGGAAATGCTGGCCAAGCGCGCCGAAACCGCCGCCGTGCAGGCCGACGCCCCCGCCGCTAAGACCCGCGAGCAGGACGACCAGGAGGAAGGCGGCATCGGCCAGTCGATCAAGGACGCGGTGTTCGGCACCAAGCGCCGCCAGGGCATGGTCGAGACCATGGCCAAACAGACCGCGCGCACGGTCGGCAACCAGATCGGCCGGCAGATCCTGCGCGGCCTGCTCGGCGGCATCTTCGGCGGCAAGCGCTAGCCGTACGGCACGGCCCGACGCGACCGCGCTGCGCGGCCGCTTGGGCAGGCCGCGCCCCGGTTTCCCTGCTCTTCGCAGCACTCGCTACTCGCAGCACCCGCCCTCGGTTTCATCGATCGTTTCCACCATCCCGACCAGGAGTCGCTCATGACCAAGCAATCGCTCGCTCTCGCCTGCCTCGCCGCGCTCGCCCTGAGCGCATGCAATAAACCCGCCGAAGCGCCGACCGCTCCGGCCGATGCGCCCAAGGCCGCCGAAGCCGCACCGGCAGCCCCCGCGCCCGAACCGATTCCGGCCGAAGCGCCGAAGACCGGCTTCGACGTGGCCGCCTTCGCCGGCAGCTTCAGCGGCACCCTGCCCTGCGCCGATTGCGCCGGCATCGACACCAAGGTCGAATTCAAGAGCGACGGCACCTACGCCATCGAAGAGACCTACCAGGGCAAGAAGGACGGCAACGCCAAGGGCGACGGCACCTGGACCGCCGAGGAAGAAGGCAAGCGCCTGCGCCTGGACCCGAACAGCAAGAGCGACCAGGACCGTCTGTTCGAAGTCGTCTCCAAGGAAGAGATCCGCCTGCTCGACCAGGAAGGCAAGGCGATCGACTCGCAGCTCAACTACAACCTCAAGCGCGTCAGCGCGGCGCAGTAAGCGAGCACCCATGGCCCGCTGGCGCCCTCCTGCCGAACACAGCACCGCGCTGATCACGCGCGAGGGCCACGCGCGCCTGAAGCACGAACTCGACGACCTGTGGCGCGTGCGCCGCCCGGAAGTCGTCAAAGCCCTGGCCGCCGCGGCGGCCGAGGGCGATCGCTCGGAAAACGCCGAATACATCTACCGCAAGAAGCAGCTCGGCGAGATCGACCGGCGCGTGCGCTACCTCAGCAAGCGCCTGCCGCTGCTGCATGTCATCGAGACCACGCCGAGCGACCCGCGCTCGGTGTTCTTCGGCGCCTGGGTCGAGGTCGAGAACGTCGCCAACGGCGAACTGGCGCGTTATCGCATCGTCGGCCCGGACGAGACCGACGCCAAGCTCGGCCACATCAGCATCGACTCGCCGCTGGCGCGGGCCATGCTCAAGCGCCGCATCGACGACGAATTCGAGGCGATGCTGCCGGCCGGCCCGCAACGTTACGCGATCGTCGAGGTCGCCTATCGGCCGCCCGCCGACGAGTGAGCGGCCGATGACGGACGAGGTCAGCCTGCGGATCGCCACGGCGGCGGACGCCGAAGCCATCAGCGCCCTGGTCCTGGCGTCGGCGCAACGCTGGATCTTTCCGCTTTGCGATGCCGACGGCCGCGCCATTCTGGCCGCCTCGATGGGCGCCGAAGCCACCCGCGAACGCCTGCTCGCCGGGCATGCCTACCTCGTCGCCGAAGCCGAAGGCCGCATCGTCGGCGTGGCCGCGCTGCGCTTGCCGGCGCATCTCTATAACCTGTTCGTCGACGATCGCTTCCAACGCCGCGGCATCGCGCGTCGGCTCTGGTCCGGTCTGCGCGCGCATCCCTTATTGAAGGACGCCTGGCCCACGCAGGTCACCGTCAACGCTTCGCGCCACTCCGTCGGCGTCTATCTGCGCCTGGGCTTCGAGGCTCAGGGCGAGGAGCAGGCGCGCGGCGGCATACCGTCGACGCCGATGCTGTGGCGGGCGCCGCAGGCCTGATCGGGTCCACGCTGCGACCGCGCCGACGTTCGGCGCAGATCGGCAAGTACGGCGACTCCTTCCCAGGCCGTCTTACAAAGACTCCAGCAGCGAATCCGGATTCGGCGTGGTTTCCATGTACAGCGGCTTGCTCGGTCGCTTGTCGCGCTTGGCCGGCGCGTAATCGATGGCCTGATCGCCCTGGCCCGAGTCGTTGACTTCGCCGCGTTCGACGATGCGGTCGCCGGTCAGCAGATTCCAACTCAGCTTGACCGTGCCGTGGCTGTTGGTGCGGCTGTAGCGCTCGGCGTCCAGGCCGATCAGGCGCATGCGTTCGGCCTTGGAATCGTAACGGTAACGGTAGGTCGACTGGGTCGCAGTGGTACCGCCGGTCAGGTCTTCGATCACCAGCACGCCCTTGCGGATCGACAGGCCGACATCGCCGAGCGGATAGGGATCGAGTTGCAGCGTGCCGACCGGCTGATGGCCGAAATCGACCTCGCTGCGATACGCCAGCCAGACCATCAGGCTGCGTTGGTCCTCGCCGCGGCCGACGAAGACCGTGTCGATGTCGCCGTCGCCGTTGAGGTCGCCGTCGATGCGCTTTTCCAGTCGGTTGCCGCCGTCGAGCATGCTGGCGACTTGTTCGGCGCTCATCGCAGGGATCGGCCCGGGTTGCGCCGATAGCGGCGCAGCGATCAGCAACGTCGCTGCGAACAAACACAAAATCGGTTTCATCGCGTTCTCCCCTAAGCCGCGCAGGCCGGCGCCCGAATATCCGGGCCGACGATTCATCTGACGCCCAATCTAACGCGTCCAGGCCACGGCGGTGGCGGCTCGCGGTCCATCCATCCCGACCCGGCTGCCCAAAACGACGACGGCCCTCGCCTGAGCGAGAGCCGTCGATGCGACGGATCGGTTTGCAGCCCCGCCCTCAGCCACGCGACTGCCTGCGCAGGCCGAAGAACTGCAGTTCGGCGAAGATCGCGACCACCGCCGCCTGCGCCAGCACGTAGGCCATGCCCAGGGTGTTCGGCGCGATCGCGCCTTCGACCAGCACCAAGATCGAGGCTGCGACCCAGGCCAGGTTGATCCCGATCACCGTCCACGCCATCGGCGGCGAGACCGCCTTGCGGGTCAGCATCCAGCCGAGCAAGGCGGTCCAGGCGAGCAAGATCAGGCCGCTGCGCTGCAGCCAACCCGCCTCGATGGCCAGCAAGCCGGACAAGGGTCCGGCCGCGGCGAGTTGCAAGGCACCGACGGCACCGGAAATAACGGCGTCGGCGACCAGCGCACGACGTAACAAAGAAGAAGGACGAGCTTGAACGGCGATGGCCATGGTCGACTCCTGAAGGCTTGCGGTTGAAGGGCGTGTGGATCTCGGAAGCCATCACACCGCCGCGGCGGCCGCGGGTCGATTACCTGCCAGGTAATGCCGCCGACCGAGGCCTCGGGCTATGGTGAGCGCATGAACGATCTCCGCCCCGTGGGCGAGCTGCTGCGCAATTGGCGCCAGCGTCGCCGCCTGACCCAGTTCGACCTGGCCGAAATGGCCGAGGTCTCGACCCGCCACGTCAGCTTCATCGAGACCGGTCGCTCGCTGCCGAGCCGAGCCTTGCTGCTGCGCCTGGCCGACCGCCTCGACGTGCCCCTGCGCGAAAGGAACCTGTTGATGACCGCCGCCGGTCTCGCGCCGATGTACGCCGAGCGCTCGCTCGACGACCCCGCCCTGCGCGAGGCGCACGCCGCCATCGAGATGGTGCTGTACGGGCACGAGCCGCATCCCGCGCTGGCGGTCGACCGGCACTGGAACCTGATCATGCACAACCGCGCGGTCGCGCCGCTGCTCGCCGGCATCCCCGATTTCCTGCTCGCGCGGCCGTCGAACGTATTGCGGGTGAGCCTGCACCCCGAAGGCCTGGCGCCGCGCATCATCAATCTGGGCGAATGGCGCGCGCACTTGCTGCACCGCCTGCGCCACCTGGCCGACACCACCCGCGATCCGTTCCTGTCGACGCTGTACGACGAACTGGTCGCCTACCCCTGCGACGATCCTTACGACGAAACCGAACTGACCGCCTCGGCCCACGTCGCGGTGCCGTTCCGGGTGCGCAGCGAGTTCGGCGACCTCGCCTTCATCAGCACCATCACCGTGTTCGGCACTCCGCTCGAAGTCACCCTGTCGGAGCTGGCGATCGAATCCTTCTTCCCCGCCGACGCCGCCACCGCGCAGGCGATGCGCGCCTTCGGCGCCAGCCTGGAGCCGGCGCAGTTCGCCGGGCATTGATCCTCGCCGCCGGCTGACCGCTCGTCGGCGCCCAGGCCAAAATTATACCAATCGGTTGACAATCGCCCCGGCGAAACGGATATTCAACCGCATGGTTGACTATCGCTCCGCACGGCTCGACGCCGTATTTCATGCCCTCGCCGATCCGACCCGGCGGGCGATGCTGCATCGCCTGGCCGAACGCGAGCACAGCGTCGGCGAACTCGCCGAGCCCTATCGCATGACCCTGGCCGCGGCCTCCAAGCACATCAAGGCGCTGGAACGCGCCGGCCTGGTCCGTCGCACCGTGCTCGGCCGCACCCATGTCTGCCGCCTCGAAGCCGGGCCGCTGCACGGCGGCTTCGAGTGGCTGCGTCATTACGAGCGCTATTGGAACCAACGCCTCGACAGCCTCGAAGCGCTGCTGCACGCCGAGGACGAAGCCCAGGTCCGCCCGCGTCAACCGGACGCATCGAAACGGGCTGCGCCCAAAGAGAAACCGAGAGCGAAACCGCCTGCGGCCGAGCACAAGACCGCCGCTCCGCGGCGCAAACCCCGCGCCTGAGCGCGCATCACCCAGGCCGCGTTCGCGGCCTCAGGAGACCGCCATGAACCCGCCCCCGACTCACGACGACTACGGCACCGTCACCGCCGCCGACACGGTGCGCATCGAACGCCTGCTGCCCGGCCCGATCGATCGGGTCTGGGCCTATCTGACCGAATCCGACAAACGCCGCCGCTGGCTTGCCGCCGGCGACATGGAGCTGCGCCTCGGCGGTGCGGTCGAACTGGTCTTCAACAACGACCGGCTCACCCGCGACGACGACCCGCCGCCGGCGAAGTACGCCCAGTACGGCGGCGAGCACCGCGAACACGGCCAGATCACTGCGTTCGACCCGCCGCATCTGCTCAGCTACACCTGGAGCGACGTGCCGCCCTCGGAGGTGCGCTTCGAACTCGCCGAAGAAGGCGAGCGCGTGCGCCTGGTCGTGACCCATAGTCGCCTGGCCGATCGCGCCATGATGATCAGCGTCGCCGGCGGCTGGCACACCCATCTCGGCATCCTGGTCGCCCTGCTTTCGGGCGAACAGCCGCAAGGCTTCTGGCGCACCCACACCCGGGTCGAGGCCGAGTACGAACGGCGCATCCCCTCGGCGTGAGCGAACGGCATCCCACCGGATTCGCCGACAGCGGCTAAGCTTGGCGTCCTGTCGGCGAAAACTCAGAGGTCGCGCGTGTCCATCGGTCGTTCCACATCCTCCTCGTCCGCTAACGTGGCCCCCTCGCGCCTGCACCGTTGGGCGCGCGCCCTGCCGCTGGCCTTGGCCCTGGTTTCGACCGCCGTCGCCGTGAGCGCCTGCCGCAAGCCGGCGTCGCAGGAAGAAGCGGCGGCGAAGGTCTTCAGCGGCCGCATCGCCCAGTTCCAGACCATCGACGAACGCGTCGGCACCGGCGAGGTCGCCCAGTCCGGCCAGGACGTGATCGTCCACTACACCGGCTGGCTGTACGACGAGAAGGCCGCCGACAAACACGGCACTAAATTCGACAGCTCGCTCGACCGCGGCAAGCCCTTCGACTTCTTGCTCGGCGCCGGCCGCGTGATCCGCGGCTGGGACGACGGCGTCGCCGGCATGCGCGTGGGCGGCAAGCGCATTCTGATGGTGCCGCCGGAAATGGGCTACGGCCGCGAAGGCGCCGGCGGCGGAGTGATCCCGCCGGATGCCTCCTTGGTGTTCGAGGTGGAGTTGTTGCGGGTGGAGAAGCACTGAGGCGCGTAGCGCGGTTGCGGTTGCTGCCGTTGCTTTTGCCGTTTCCGTTTCCGTTTCCGTTTCCGTTTCCGTTTCCGTTGCCGTTGCCGTTGCCGTTGCCGTTGCCGTTGCCGTTGCCGTTGCCGAGATTTTGATCTGTTTTGCCGCTTTGCTGCTTTGCCGGTCAACAGTAGACCCGGAGGGCGCCGCACAGGACGTGCGGCGTTTTCCGATAAGACAGGGATGTCTTATCGGAAAATCCCGGCGCTAGCTGCGAACTCGTGGCCTGTGCCCTTGCAAGGAGAGCCCTTTTCTTTGGTTACCTTTCTTTTGGGCTTAGCAAAAGAAAGTAACCCGGCCGCGTAGCGGGCGGAAGCTCTGCACTTGCTTATGACTTTCATACAAGCAAGATCAAACGCCAAAAGCTTCCGCCACTAAAGCGGCGGGTTACTTTCTTTTGTGATAAGCAACAAAAGAAAGGTAACCAAAGAAAAATGCTTTTCTGTGAATCAAGGGCCCGCACGAGCGGTGCCTCCGCGGGGATTTTTCATACGGGACATCCCTGTCCCGATGAAAAACGGCGCGCATCCCTGCGCGCCGCCCTCCGGGTCTTCGATTGCCTTCGCGAGTGCCAAGCGACGCACAGCTACAGCAAGCGCAAGAACAAGAACAAGAACAAGAACAACGACGCTACCAGGGTAGGAGCGCGGCGTCTGCAAGGCGCGTGGTCGCGACTTGCGTCGCTCCTACCCCGCGATAGTTAACAGCTCCGATCAATCTCGAAGGCGCCCCGACGTCTGCGCATCCCGCGGTCGCGACTTGCGTCGCTCCTACACCGCGATAGTTAACAGCTCCGATCAATCTCGAAGGCGCTCCGACGTCTGCGCATCCCGCGGTCGCGACTTACGTCGCTCCTACCGTCGATCTACACCGCACGACATACCTCGGCGGCGATTTCGAACGAACGCAAGCGCGCCGCATGGTCGTAGATGTTCGCGGTCAGCATCAATTCGTCCGGCCGATGCCGTTCGATGAAGGCGGCGATGCCCTCGCGCACCTCACCGGCATCGCCGACCACGGCGCAGGCCAGGGCCTGGGCGACACCGGCTTTTTCGATCGGGGTCCAGAAGGTTTCGATGTCGTCGATCGGCGGCGGGATCAAACCCGGGCGGCCGCGGCGCAGGTTGACGAAGGCTTGTTGCTGGGTGGTGAACAAACGCTTGGCCGCGGCGCTGTCGTCGGCAGCGACTACGTTCAAGGCCAGCATCGCGTGCGGGCGCTGCAGCCGCGACGACGGCTGGAAGTCGCGGCGGTACAGGCTCAGGGCTTCGTCCATCGCATCCGGGGCGAAGTGCGAAGCGAAGGCGAACGGCAGACCCAGCGCGGCCGACAGGCGCGCGCTGAACAAACTCGATCCCAACAGCCACACCGGCACCTCAAGGCCGGCGCCGGGCACGGCGCGCACCGCTTGCCCGGGTTGCACCGGTTCGAAGTAATGCAGCAATTCACTGACGTCCTGCGGAAAGCTGTCGGCGCCGTCGTAATAGCGACGCAGCGCGCGCGCAGTCGCATGGTCGGTGCCGGGCGCGCGTCCCAGGCCGAGGTCGATGCGGTCCGGGTACAGCGAAGCCAAGGTGCCGAACTGTTCGGCGACCTGCAGCGGCGCGTGGTTCGGCAGCATGATGCCGCCGGCGCCCACTCGAATGGTCGAGGTGCCGCCGGCGATATGGCCGATCAGCACCGCAGTCGCGGCGCTGGCGATGCCCGGCATGTTGTGGTGTTCGGCGAGCCAATAGCGGTTATAGCCCAGGCGCTCGGCATGTCGGGCCAGGTCGAGGCTGTTGGCGAAGGCCTGGCGGGTGTCGCTGCCTTCGGTGACGGGCGCCAGGTCGAGTACGGAAAACGGCAGCATGCGGTCGCGCTCGGAACGTAGTTGCCTTCGATCTGGGGGCGATGCGGGGCGAATTCAGCGCTGCCCCGCTTGGATCGGACGCGATGCTGTGTTGCGTAGGCGACGCTGACATGGCGGTGACGACGTGTCGATGTCGGGGCGCTGGGCTTCGGCCCTCACTTCAACCCCACCCGGCCCGAACACAGAACGTTCCGGACGCTGCGAGCCTATCGCTCACAAGCGGCGCTCCCTCCCCACGTGCATGGAGAGGGGCCCGGAAAACCGACGAGGCGTTTGCAGCGATGGCTCAACGCCTATCGCTCATGCCTTCAGAACAGATCGAAGCGCAGCCCTTCGCGCTCGTTGTCCCAGACCGTGCAGAACACCCACCAGCGCCCCTGTTCGTGGCAGAGCTGGATGCTGTTGGCGCCGCGCTTGAGCACGGTCGTCGAGTCCGGCGTCGGCCGCGCCTCGTACTTGCTCCAGATATGGGCGATCTGGCCGAAGCGTTCGATCCGCTGGTCGGTCTCGACTTCGTGGAAGTCGTTGCCGGCGAAGAAGGCCTCGACGTCGGCGATGTAGCTGTCGACGTCGAACACCGCCGCGCGGGTCGTACCGTCGGCCTCGACCACGGTGCGCAGGCTCAGCGCGCGCGGGTGCTGCAGGTAACGGAAGCGCGCCCAGTCGCGCGGCGTGCCGGCCGGGCCGGAAATGCATTCGTAGACGGCCCGGACCAGGCGTCCGGCGTCCTGGGTGTCTGCATGCCAATGGGCGGGTACGGCGTCGGTGCGGTCGTTCATGGCGAGTCGGTTTCCTTGCGACGGGGACGAAGACGACGGCGCAGCGGCGCTCACCAGGGCACGGGCCAACCGGCGAGCGGTGCGATCAAGTAGTAGAGCCCTGCCAGGACCAGCAGCCACATCGCCGACTTCAGCAGGAAGCCGACCAGCTTGAAGGCCAGGTACAGCCCCAACGCCACCATCACGATCGCCACGATGTCCATGCCAGCTCCCACAGTGCAAAACGGCCCCGAGCTTAAGCGTTCGGGGACGAGGCGACCAAGTGCCGGGGGTACCGCCTGCGCGGGGTGGGTCCTTGGCCGCCGTCGCAAGCGGCGATACCCAAGGCGTTAAAAAATCCTTAGGATTCCGACGAACGGCAGGAACGTTTTTCTAACATTCCGGTCTAGGCCATCGATCGATCACGCAGTGCCGCGCGCAAGCGCCCGGCGCGGTCGGGAAAGGGACGAACACGGGGACCGGCCAGGCAACGGATCGCACTGGCCCGGCACTAGCCACAGCACCACGGATTGGAACACCCGCAATGCAAAACACCGACTCGCCGTCGCAACCGGCTCCCACCGCGGAGGCCGGCGACGCCGGCCGCGCCACACCCTGGGCGCGGGCTTCGCGCTCCCTGTTCGGCCAGGTCGACTGGGTCCCTCCGGCCTGGCTCGCGGCCGTGCTCGCCCGGGTGCGGCAACGCCCCAGGCTGTACCTGCGCAGCGTGCTCGGCCTGATCCTGGTCGGCACGCTCGGCTATTGGCTTGCCACCCGGCCCAAGCCGATCGTTCCCGGTGCGCTGGACGTCGAAGTCCACACCCCGGCACTGACCGACTACACGCGCGCGCCGGCCGAAGTCGACAGCCTGCGCCTGACCTTCTCCGACACGGCTGCACCCATCAAGCAAGTCGGCCTGGCGCCGGCCGGCGTGACCCTAAGCCCCGAACTCAAGGGCGCATGGCGCTGGGAAGACGACAAGACCCTGGTGTTCAAGCCCTCGGCCGACTGGCCGGTCAAGACCCGCTATACGGTCGAACTCGATCCCAAGCTCAGCCTCGCCCCCAAGGTGGTGCTGCAGGAGTATCAGTTCGAGTTCGAGACCGCGCCGTTCACCGCGCAGATCGCCAGCAGCGAGTTCTACCAGGACCCGCAAGACCCCGCGCTCAAGAAAGGCGTGTACGAACTCAAGTTCTCGCACCCGGTCGATGCCGCCCAGCTCGAACGCCGCATCGTCCTCAAGCTCGCCGACGGCGCCGGCACCGCGTTGGCGGCGCCGAAGTACACGGTCAACTACGACGAAAAGGGCCGGCTCAAAGCCTGGATCCATTCGCAGCCGCTGACCCTGCCGGAGAACGGCGGCAGCCTCAAGCTCGAACTCGCCGCCGGCATCGTCAGCACCCTGGGCGGCAGCGGCAGCGCCGAGGCGCTCAACGCCACCGTCGCCCTGCCCTCGCTGTACAGCGTCAACGTCACCGACGTCGCCGCCGCGCTGGTCGACAACGAGCGCTTCGAGCCCGAACAAGTGCTGGTGCTGAGCTTCAACAACGCCATGCGCGACAGCGAAGTCGCCGGCGCCGTGCGCGCCTGGCTGCTGCCGGTCAAGGACCCGCGCCGCCCCGCCGCGCAACAGAGCGGCGCCTACACTTGGAGCCGCGACGACGTCGACGAGGCGGTGCTCAAGCACGCCACGCCGCTGCCGCTGAGCGCGGTGCCGACCGAACGCGAATACGTCGAGACCCACAGCTTGAAGTTCCAGGCCCCGCCCGGCCGCCGTATCTATGTGCGCGTCGACAAGGGCCTGAAGGCCTTCGGCGGTTTCATGCTCGGCGCGCCCCACACCACGGTCGCCACCGTGCCCGACTACCCGAAACTGTTGCGCTTCGTCGGCGAAGGCGCGTTGCTGTCGCTGCGCGGCGAGCGCCGGATCAGCCTGGTCTCGCGCAACGTCGCCGGCGCGCGTCTGGAAATCGCTCGCGTGCTGCCTGAGCAAATCCAGCACCTGGTCTTCAACAACGAAGGCAGCTACGCCAAACCCAGCTTCTACAACCTGTCCGCCGACAGCCTGGTCGAGCGCGAGGAAAAACGCCTGACCCTGCCGGCCGAAAATCCGGCCAAGGCCCATTACGAAGGCGTCGACCTCGGCCAATACCTCAAGCCCGGCCGCCGCGGCGTGTTCCTGCTGAGCCTGCGCACGCTCGACGAAGACGACAAGAAACGCAGCGCCGAGGAAACCCTGGCCGACGATGCCGGCAGCGAAGAGGACAGCCGCCTGGTGGTGCTCACCGACCTGGGCATGGCGGTCAAGCAGGCACTCGACGGCCGCCGCGACGTGTTCGTGCAATCGCTGTCGAACGGCGCGCCGGTCGCCGGCGCGCGCGTGCGCGCGGTCGCCCGCAACGGCGAAACCCTGGTCGAAGCCGAGACCGACGCCAGCGGCCGCGCCCAGTTGCCCTCGCTGAAAGGCTTCAAGCGCGAGAAGCAGCCGACCATGCTGACCGTGAGCCAGGGCGAGGATTATTCGTTCCTGCCGATCGGCGACCACGACCGCACCCTGGACTATTCGCGTTTCGACATCGGCGGCGAGCCCAACGACCTGGAGGCCGGCGCACTCAACGCCTTCCTGTTCTCCGACCGCGGCCTGTACCGGCCCGGCGACACCGTCAACATCGGCATGATCGTGCGCGCCGCCGACTGGAAGCGCGCCCTGACCGGTCTGCCGCTGGAATGGGAGTTCACCGATCCGCGCGGCACCGTCGCCAAGCGCGAGCGACTCAAGCTCAGCGCCAGCGGTTTCGAGAGCGCCAGCTTCACCCCGAGCGACAGCGCGCCGAGCGGTACCTGGCAGGTGCAGTTGTTCCTGCTCGGCCGCGACGACAAGCGCACCACCATCGGCTCGACCTCGGTGCAGGTGCGCGAGTTCGCCCCCGACACCATGCGGGTCAAGGCCAAGCTGTCGGCGGAGAACCCCAATGGCTGGATCAAGCCCGAACAGCTCGCCGCCCAGGTCGATGCCGAGAACCTGTTCGGCACGCCCGCGCAGCAGCGCCGCGTCGAAGGCACGATGGTGCTGCGCCCGGCCTTCCCGAGCTTCCCGGCCTATCCGGGCTATCAGTTCTTCGACCCGCAACGCGCCAAGGAAGGCTACGACGAATCGCTCAGCGACCAGACCACCAACGCCGAAGGCCGGGCCGAGTTCAAGCTCGATCTGACCAAGTACGAGCGCGCGACCTATCAGCTGAGCTTCCTCGCCCGGGCCTTCGAACCCGGCAGCGGCCGCAACGTCGCCGCCCAGACCAGCGCCCTGGTGTCGAGCAACGATCACCTGGTCGGCATCAAGTCGCAGGACGACCTGAACTACATCCAGCGCGGCGCCAAGCGCGCCTTGCAATTGCTGGCCATCGGCCAGGACGGCAAGCCGAAGACGGTCGCCGGCCTGCGCGCGGTGGTGGTCGAGAAGCGCTACGTATCGGTGCTGACCAAGCAGGATTCGGGGCTGTACCGCTACGTTTCGCACGAACGCCGCTTCGACCGCCGCGACCAGGCCTTGGCCCTGGCCGGCGGCCGCGAGAACGTGTCGCTGACCACCGACCAACCCGGCGACTTCGTGCTTGAGGTGCGCGCCGCCGACGGCAAGGTGCTCAACCAGATCGGCTACCAGATCGCCGGCGCCGCCAACCTGTCGCGTTCGCTCGAACGCAATGCCGAGCTGAGCCTCAATCTGTCCAAGCCCAGCTACAAGCCCGGCGAGACCATCGAGATCAGCGTGCGCGCGCCCTACGCCGGCAGCGGCCTGATCACGCTGGAGCGCGATCGCGTCTACGCCCACGCCTGGTTCCGCGCCGACAGCAACGCCAGCGTGCAGAAGATCGTCGTGCCCGCCGATTTCGAGGGCAACGGCTACGTCAACGTGCAGTTCCTGCGCGACCCGAACTCGGACGAGATCTATATGAGTCCGCTGTCCTACGGCGTGGCGCCGTTCGCGGTCGACCGCAGCGCGCGTACCCAGCCGATCAAGGTCAGCCTGCCGCGGGTGACCAAGCCGGGCACGCCGATGACCGCCGATGTGGTCACCCAAGGCAAGGCGCGGGTGGTCCTGTTCGCGGTCGACGAAGGCATCCTGCAGGTCGCGCGCTACCGCGTCGGCGACCCGCTCGATCATTTCTTCCGCAAGAAGATGCTACAGGTCGACACCGCCCAGATCCTCGACCTGTTGCTGCCCGAGTTCAGCCGCATCGCCGGCCAGGCCGCGCCGGGCGGCGACGGCGAAGGCGGTATGGCCAAGCACCTCAATCCGTTCAAGCGCAAATCCGAGAAACCTGCGGTGTGGTGGTCGGGCATCGTCGATGTCGACGGCCAACACCAGTTCAAGTTCACCCTGCCCGATCATTTCAACGGCCAGGTGCGGGTGGTCGCGGTGGCGGTGACGCCGGAGCGGGTCGGCGTGTTCCAGACCGAAGCGCTGGTGCGCGGCGATTTCGTGTTGACGCCGACGGTGCCGACGCACGTCGCGCCCGGCGACGAGTTCGACCTGCCGGTCGGCGTCGCCAACACCATCGAAGGCGCCAAGGCGGCAGCCAAGGTCGCCGTGAATCTGCAACTGCCGCCGTCGCTGACCCTGGTCGGCGCGGCGCCGGCGCCGGTGTCGATCGCCCCGCGCGGCGAAACCACGCTGCGCTTCCGGGTTCGCGCCGGGCAGGCGCTGGGTGCGGTGCCGGTCGCGATCCAGGCGAGCTCGGGTGCGTTCAAGGCGCAGCGGCGCATCGAGCTGTCCTTGCGTCCGGCCGTGGTCGCACGCCAGGACCTGATCGCCGGGCGCGCCACCCAGCGCACCGTCATCCAACCCTTGCGCAGGATGTACGACCAGCGCGCGACCCGGCAGCTGTCGGCCTCGGTCTCGCCCTTGGTCGCGCTCGACGGGCTCACCGCCTATCTGAGCGATTACCCGCACCAGTGCACCGAACAACTGCTGAGCGGCGCCTTCCCGGCGTTGGTGCTGCAATCGCACCCCGAGCTCGGCAAGGTGGTCGGCCCGGGTGCGGGCCAGCCGAAGCACAACATCGTCGACGTGTTGCGTTCGCGCCAGAACAGCGAAGGCGGCATGGGTCTGTGGACGGCGACGCCGCAGGCCGATGCCTTCGTCACCGCCTATGCCGCCCTGTACCTGATCGAAGCGCGCGAACGCGGCCAGCCGATCCCCGAGGATCTGCTCAAATCGCTCAACGGCTATCTGGAGTCATTGGCCGCCGACCGCTCCGGCAACGACCTGGCGACACTGCGCAGCCGCGCCTTCGCGGTGTATCTGCTCGTCCGCCAGGGCCGCACCGCCAGCAATCTGCTCAGTTCGGTGCACGAGCAGATCAAGCGCGACCAGCCCAAGACCTGGGAGAACGACAGCGCCGGCCTGTTGATCGCGGCGAGTTATCAGCTGTTGCAGCAGGACAAGGCGGCGCGGCCGCTGGCGGTTAAAGCTTTCACCCGCGCCAACCGCAGCGCCGGCGCAGCGCCGGGCCCCTACGCGTATTACTACGACGGCGGCATCGACCAGGCCTGGACGGTCTACCTGCTCAACCGTCACTTCGCCGCGCTGGCCAAGGACCAGCTCAAGCCGGTGGCGTTGGAACGCTTGCTCGACCCGCTGCGCAACAACAGCTACAACACGCTGTCCTCGGCGCTGACCGTGCTGGCGATGGACGCCTACGCCAACGCGCAACCGGCGCAGGCGACACCGGTGCTGGAAGCGGCCGGCAAGGACGGCAAGTCGCGACGCATCGGCAGCAGCCAGGGCTTGATCGCCCGCGGCGCCTTCACCGGTGGCGACCTGCGCCTGTGGGTGGCGCCGGCCGGCCCGGTCCCGGCCTGGTACCTGGTCAACCAAAGCGGTTACGACCGCGCCGCGCCGAAGGCGGTGCAGGATCGCGGCCTGGAAGTGGTCCGCGATTATCTCGACGCCGCCGGCAAGCCGATCACCGCGCTCAAGCAGGGTCAGGAAATCACCGTGCGCCTGCGCGTGCGTGCGCTCGGTGCGCCGGCCCGCGGCAACATCGCCATCGTCGACTTGTTGCCGGGCGGTTTCGAACCGGTGATGCAGTACGCGGCCGCGTCGGTGACCGACGAAGCGGCATCGAGCGACGAGGGTTCGGAAGGCTGCGAGGAGGAATGCGAAGACGGCGGCGAAGAAGACGGCCAGCCTTCGCGCGACGGCGGCGAGCAGAACGCGGCGCCGCAGCAGACCCTCGCCCTGCCCGGCTCGAGCTTCCTGCCCGACCACGTCGAACAACGCGAAGACCGCATCGTGCTGTACGGGGGCGTCGGCTCGGAGGTCGTCGAGTTCCGCTACAGCGTGCGCGCCAACAACACCGGCAAATTCATCGTGCCGCCGGTATACGCCGAGTCGATGTACGAACGCTCGGTGTATGCGCAGGGCGGCCCCGCCGGTCAGCTGCAGGTCGACGCGCCCAAGCCATGAGGGGTTCGTCGGGCGAGGCAGGGAAGATGCGCCAGTTGGGCGAGACGGGATACATGCGACTACGAGGCGACACAGGAAGCATCCGACGGCAGTGGTGGATTGCACTGCTGAGCCTCACCGTCGCCGTTACGGTGCTGGTCGCGGTGCGCTATTCGCCGCGCCCCTCGCTGTCGGAATCGGTGCCGCTGTCGACGGTGGTCCGCGATCGCGAGGGTCGGCTGTTACGGCTGACCCTCGCCAGCGACCAGCGTTACCGGCTATGGGTGCCGTTGTCGGAGATCTCGCCGTCGCTGGTCGAGGCGGTGATGCTGCAGGAAGACGCCTGGTTCCGCTGGCATGCCGGCGTGAACCCGGTCAGCCTGGTGCGCGGGGCCTGGTCGACCTACGCCAGCGGCGAGGCGCGCATCGGCGGCTCGACCCTGACCATGCAGCTCGCGCGGCTGCGCTGGCGTCTGCAGACCCGCGACGTGCGCGGCAAGCTGGTGCAGATCGCGCGCGCCTTGCAGTTGGAGCTGTGTTACTCGAAAGACGAGATCCTCGAGGCCTATCTCAACCTCGCCCCGTACGGCGGCAACATCGAAGGTGTCGGCGCGGCGAGCCTGATCTATTACCGCAAACCCTCCGATCGCCTGACCCTGCCCGAAGCGCTGGCCCTGGCGGTGTTGCCGCAGGCGCCGTCGCGGCGCGGCCGACTGACCGCCCGCGACGACGACGCCTTCTACATCGGCAGCGGCCTGGAAGCGGCGCGCGCACGCCTGTACGCGCGTTGGCGCGAACGCCATCCCGAGGACGCCGCCGAAGACGCGCTGCTGAAATTGCCGTTGCGCCTGCACAGCGCGCGCGAGCTGCCGTTCCGCGCCCCGCACCTGGTCGACCGCGTGCTCGCCGAACGCGCCTGGCACCCGCACGACGGCCCCGAGCTCAAGACCACGCTCGACGCCCGCCTGCAACGCCTGCTCGAAGAACGCGTGCGCAATCATCTGCAACGCGAACGCAGCCGCGGCCTGCGCAACGCCAGTGCGATCCTGATCGACACCCGCGACATGGGCGTGCGCGCCCTGGTCGGCTCGGCGGATTACTTCGACGCCGGCATCCAGGGCCAGGTCAACGGCGCCGATGCCAAGCGCTCGCCCGGCTCCACCCTCAAACCCTTCATCTACGCGCTCGCCCTCGATCAGGGCGTGCTGCATCCGGCCAGCGTATTGCGCGACGTGCCGAGTGCGTTCGGCCCGTACACGCCGGAGAATTTCGACGGCCGTTTCATGGGGCCCGTCACCGCCACCGAAGCGCTGGTGCGCAGCCGCAACATCCCCGCGGTCGGCGTCGCCGCCCAACTCAAGCAGCCGAGTTTCTACGACTTCCTGCGCCGCGCCGGCGTGCGCGATCTCGCCAGCCAGAACCACTACGGCCTCGCCCTGGTGCTCGGCGGCGGCGAGGTGACGATGGAAGAGCTCGCGCGCATGTACGCGATGCTCGGCAACGACGGCCGCCTGCGCGCGCTGCGCTGGCGCGACAGCGATCCGCAGGAAGAAGGCGCGCGCCTGCTCAGCGCCGAGGCCGCCTTCGTCACCCGCGACATGCTGCGCCAGAATCCGCGCCCCGACGCCGGCTCGCAATCGGCCTCGCGGCCCTTGCCGGTGGCGTGGAAGACCGGCACCTCGTGGGCCTTCCGCGACGCCTGGAGCGCCGGCCTGGTCGGCCCCTACGTGCTGGTGGTCTGGCTCGGCAATTTCGACGGCTCCAGCAATCCGGCCCTGGTCGGCGTCGAGGCCGCGGCGCCGCTGTTCTTCGACATCGTCGACGGTCTGCAGGCGGCGCGGGTCGATCTGGGCGAGCCGGTGCGGCAATGGCCCTTGAACCTCAAGCGCGTGGAAATCTGCCGCGCCAGCGGCGACCTGCCGAACGCCTGGTGCCCGCAGCGCGGCATGACCTGGTTCATCCCCGGCAAATCGCCGATCCGGATCAGCACCGTGCACCGCGCCATCGCCATCGACATCGCCAGCGGCCGCCCGGCCTGCGGGCCGTTCGATCCGCGCAGCATGCGCAACGAGGTGTTCGAGTTCTGGCCGTCCGACCTGGCGCGGGTGTTCGTGCAGGCCGGTATTCCGCGCCGGCGCCCGCCGCCGGGGCACGACTGCGCCGGCTCGCAAGACTGGCTGGGCTCGCCGCCGAGCATCACCTCGCCCTATCGCGCCACCCGCTACACGATGCGGCTGTCGCATCCCGAGCAGGTCGCCTTGAACCTGGCCGCAACGGTGGATGCCGACGTCACCCGACTGTACTGGTTCGTCGGCAACACCTTCCTCGGCAGCGCCGAACCCGGCACCGCCCTGGCCTGGACGCCGGACCGCACCGGGCATTTCCGCTTGTCGGTGGTCGACGATCACGGCCGCAGCGACGAACGCGAGGTCGAAGTCGCGGTGGTGCAATGAGGCGGTCCTTGCGGCGACGCTGAACCCCGCCTCGCCCGGCCGCCGCGAAGGCTTTGGAAAAGTGCCGGCGGCGCTTATGGTGAGCGCGTCCATCGCGCAGGAAACCTCCATGCCGCGCCATCGCTTCCGTCCGCATTTCGCCATCCCGTCGCGCCGGCTCGTCGCTCGCGCTGTCGCCGCGTTCGCTCTTAGCGCCGGCGGACTCGTAGCCGCGAGCGCTCATGCATCGCCCGCGCCAAGCGAGTATCCCGACGACATCGACAAGGTCCGCGGCTGCTGGATCCAACGCGTCGAACCCGATGGCCCCGCCACCTTGTTCCTACGCCTGCTGCCCGAGCCCGAGCGCAAGGATTGGCTGGTCGGCGCATTACAGCGCGCCGACGGCGACGACCCCGACCGCCGCCTGCGCCTGCAGTTCGCGCGCAGCGGCCAGGGCGCGGTGCTCGGCCCGAATACGCCGAGCGGCGATGCGCCGGCGCCAACCGACACCCAACCGGCGCCACTCAAGACCCTCAAGGCCATCCGCCCAGCGCGATCCGGTCTGGTGCATCTGCCGAAGACCCAGATGGAGTACTGGCGCATGGCGGGCCTGTCCCCTCCTCCCATCGGCGCGCCCGAGCGGACCAGCGTCATCTTCTACCACCACGACAGGACATTCCTGCGCGTGGAGGTCTCGCCCGAGCATCTCAAGCTGAGCATCGGCGGCACGCATCCGCACACCCGCAAAATGCCCGAAAAAGTGCTGTTCGACGGCCGCCGCGACGGTTGCGACTGAGGCATACAGCCGCTCCGGCTGCGTATCACCTCGCCGCGGTGACGCGCCAGACGACGTTGCCCACGTCGTCGGTGACCAACAAGGCGCCGTGCTTGTCCAGGCGCACGTCGACCGGCCGGCCTTGCGCGTTTTCTGCCGCGTCGAGGAAGCCGGTCAATACATCGACCGGCTGACCGTCCGGCTGGCCGTTGTCGAAAGCGACGTAGATCACCTTGTAGCCACTCTTGGGCTTGCGGTTCCAGGAGCCGTGCTGGCCGACGAACAGACCGTTCGCGAACTGCGCCGGCAGACTCGTGCCCTGCGAGAAAGCGATGCCGAGCGAGGCCGTATGCGGCCCGAGCGCGTAATCCGGCACCAACGCTTTAGCGACCAGTTCGGGTTTCTGCGGTTTCACCCTCACGTCGACGTGCTGGCCGTAATAGCTGTAGGGCCAGCCGTAGAAACCGCCGTCGCGCACCGAGGTGATGTAGTCCGGCACGAGGTCGCTGCCGATCTCGTCGCGTTCGTTGACTGCCGTCCATAACGCGCCCGTCGTGGGCTCCCAAGCCAGGCCGTTGGGATTGCGCAGGCCGGTCGCGAACAAACGTTTCTTGCCGCTGGCGCGGTCGAGTTCCCAGATCGCGGCGCGGCCCTCCTCCATGGCCATGCCGTTCTCGCCGACGTTGCTGTTGGAACCGACGGTGACGTAGAGCTTGCTGCCGTCGGCGCTGGCGATGAGATTCTTGGTCCAGTGGTGATTGATGCCGGCCGGCAGGTCGGTGATCTCGACCCCCGCCTGAGCGATCGAGGTCTCGCCTTCGCGATACGGGAAACGCAGCACCGCATCGGCATTGGCGACGTAGAAATCGTTGCCGACCAGGGCCATGCCGAACGGCGAATGCAGGCCTTGCAGGAACACACTGCGGAAATCGGCGACGCCGTCGCCGTCGGCATCGCGCAACAGGCTGATGCGGTCGGCGCTGGGCACCGCCGCGCCGGCGCGCTTCATCATCCGGCCCGCGATCCAGGCCTTGATGCCCGAAGCCTTCTTGTCCGATGCCGGCGCATTGCTTTCGGCGACCAAGACATCGCCGTTCGGCAGCACATGCAGCCAGCGCGGATGATCCAGGCTGTCGGCGAACGCCGTCACCGCCAGACCCGTGGCCGGGACCGGCTTGCCCCCGGACGGCCAACCCACCGCCGGCGCGATGTTGACGGTCGGCAGCAGGGTCTTGTTCGGTACCGGCAAGGTCGGCCGCTGGCCGGTGCCGTCGGCCACCTGCAGGGTCGCGGTCTCGCCGCAAGCGGTCAGGATCAATATCGACAGTATCGGCGCAACGACTTTCGATGCTGAGGCCATGTCGTTCTCCTGTAGTCGCCTGACATCGGCTGGAGCATGCCTCGACCGTGATCAAGGCAATGAGAACCCGATCGCTCCGCGGCTGGCCGCCCTCACCCCAACCCCTCTCCCGCAGTTTCAGGATTCGACTCTTTCCGCGACAGAGGGTTGTTTCCTTCTCCCGCTTGCGGGAGAAGGTGCCCGAAGGGCGGATGAGGGTTGTTCCCGCTTGCGGGAGAAGGTGCCCGAAGGGCGAATGAGGGTCATGCCGGAAGCCCAATGAAGAAGGCCCTGCATCGCAAGACGCGGTGATGCAGGGCCTTAAGTGACGCAACCGGCACGGTCCCTTGCGCCACAAGCTGCCGCCGTCATCCCCGCCCAGGCGGGGATCCGGGACTTTATCGCGGCATGACTCTGAAGTCTCTGGATCCCCGCCTGCGCGGGGATGACGAGCTAAGAATGGCCGCGGCTGCGCGGCAAAGCCCGCACCGATGCTCCGATGCTCGTATGCATCTGCGCATCCATCGCTAGCGCGGACACTGTTGCTCGCAAGGTTCTCCGTCGCTATCGCCGTCCATTTTCGTATCCGGACAATGGCGAAGAAAATACTCGGCCTCGGCGCACGAACTCATCTGCGAACAATGCTGACGGCCATCGCAAACGAACCCCGGCGACGACTGCGTCGACGACCGTACCGACGCGGCCGGCGATGCCGATGCCGCCGGGCGTGCGGACTCGATCCCATCCAGATGCGGCGACGAGCGGCTGTAGACGTATCCGCCGACCGCGACGATGGCCGCGATCGCCAGGGCCACGATACCGATCCCGCTTCGCGCAGGAGCGCCCGAATCGCGACGTCGCGCCGATGCCGTCCGCCTGCCCTCGCCTGCCCGCATGACCCGGACGGCCTCGCGCTTGCCGTCGCTCTTAGTACGAACCTCGAAGGAAACCAATTCGTTGAGTGCAGGCCTGACGCCGCGGCGGTTGAACTCGGAGATATGCACGAACAGCTCGTCGCCGCCCTGGGCCGGGGCGATGAATCCGAACCCCCGCTCATCGTTCCATTTGATCAAGGTGCCGTGAGTTCGCATGCCGGTCCCTGGGCCGATGCCTGAGCGAAGCATCCGGCCCCTCAGCGTCCGGATCAAGGCCTCTCGTCCGTGGTCGTTGCGCAGAGCTCACGGCGGCGAACTCCATTGCCTGCCGACCCGTCCGCCGACGTGCCTCCTGCATCGCTTACGGCATGAGGGCCCCCCCACCGAGCGGTTCGCCCCGCCTCGGGACAAACGCCGTGGTCACACAGACAGCCGCGGCGGCAGCGCCCCAAGCCCGCCCCGCGATTACGGCGCCTCGTTCCGATATGTCCGGATTGCTGCAGCGTTTATCGCCGATTGCGGCGCGCGTAGCTTGCGCGGACCTTCCCCGTTTCGGAACCGCCATGCCTCTGCACCCGCAAGCCCGCGCCATGATCGATGCCTATGCCGATGGCCCGGCACTCGACTTCGAGCGCCTCGAGGCCGCCCGACTGCGCGCCGATTTCGTCTTGCCCGCACCGTCCGCGCCGCCGCGCGCCGACGTACGGATCGAGGAGCATGCGATCGCGGGCCCCGGCGGCTCCATCCCGGTACGTCTGTACCGCCCTGAGCGTGTGGCGTCCGATCCGCCGCGATGGCCGATGACCTTATACCTGCACGGCGGCGGCTTCGTCCTCGGCAGCCCCGACACCACCGACGGCCTGTGCCGCACCTTGGCCGCGTTGGCGCGCACCCTGGTGATCTCGGTCGACTACCGCCTCGCTCCCGAGGCGCCGTTTCCGGCCGGGCTCGACGACGCTCATGCCGCCTTGCTGTGGGCGTATGGTCAGGCGGCCGCGATCGGCGGCGACGACGAACGCATCGCCGTCGCCGGCGACAGCTCCGGCGGCAATTTCGCCGCCGCGCTCGCGCAGCGTGCCTCGCGCGACGGGCTGCGTTTGCGCCATCAGTTGTTGTTGTATCCGGTGCTCGACGCCGCTTGCGACCGGCCGTCCTATCGCGAGTTCGCCGAAGGCTATTTCCTCAGCGCGCCGATGATGCATTGGTACTGGCGCCAGTACCTTGCCGATGCCGACCCGGCCGATCCGCGTGCCTCGCCACTGCGTTCGCAGGATCTGCGCGGTCTCGCCGACGCGACCGTATTCAGCGCCGAGTACGACGTGCTGCGCGACGAGGCCGAGGCCTATGCGCAGGCGCTGTCCGAGGCCGGCGTGCCCACGCGCCTGCAGCGCTGGGACGGGCAGATCCACGGCTTCCTGTTGCAGCAAGGCAAGAACGACGACGCCGATGCGGCCCTGGAGCAAGCCGCGGCGGCCTTGCGCGCCGCGTTCGCCTGAGGACGGCGCCGGCCCTGCGCAATCCGGCCGCGCAATGAAGAAGGCCCTGCATCGCGGGACACAGCGATGCAGGGCCTTAAGTGACGCAATGGGCACGGTCCCTATGCGCCACAAGCTGCCGCCGGCATCCTGGAGACATGCAGGCGGGGACGACCGGGTACCCAGTCCTAGCTAACAACGAGACAGGATCGCCGCCCCCCTACCTCGCCCGGCCAGGAAAACACTGCCGGTCGTCGGATCGCGACCCACTCCCGCTTTACCTGGAGCGTCGCACAGGCTTGGTAGGCCATGACGGCTGCGTGCGGCGTCCGTGGCTCCGATGACGTCCTCGCTTCGCTCAACCCTCGCGCTTGCCCGCGGCCGGGCCGGCCTTGACCGGGGCGCCCTTCGCCGCAGGCGCAGGGGCAGGCGGAGCCGTGTCCTTTTCCGCGGCGGCCACCGGTGCCAGGCGCAGGTCCTGGAAGTCGAAGCTGAAGTCGGTCAGCGGCGAGATCGCCTCCATCCGCACTTCGCGCACCTTGCCGTCGGGGGTCAGGGCGAAGTTGACGAAGGCGTCGGCGTTGAGCCAGCGCTGGTTCCAGCGGACGATGAAGGTGTCGTGCTGCCAGTGGCTGAGTTCGCCGACCAGATCCTTGCTGCGGCCGAAACGCAGCCGCCATTGGCCGTTGCCGGCCGCTTCGACGAAGACGTCGCCGTACCACGGGTCGCGATAGGTGCCGGCATAGGCCTGCAACGGCAGCGACGGCTTCGAGTTCGCATCGCGCGCGGCGACGTGCTTGCTCCAGTCGTCGTCGGCCTTGCTGCGGCTCTTGGCCAGGGCCGCGGCATAGGCCGCGTTCCAGTCGGTCTTGGCCGCGCCCAGGTAGGCGTCGAGCGCGCGCATGGTCACCGCCTGGAAGGCGCCGCCGAGTTCGGCGTTGGTCAGCACCACCACGCCGAGTTTTTGCTCCGGCACCAGGGTCACCCGCGAGACCATGCCGGGCCAGCCGCCGGTATGCCAGACCAACTTGCGCCCGCGGTAATCGGTCAACTGCCAGCCTTCGCCGTAACCGGCGAAATTCGGCTTCGCCGGCGCCAGTTCCGGCACAGAGGGTTCGGCGATCGGCATCGGCGTGACCACCGACCACATCGCCTGCTGGCGCTTGGCGCTGAACAAGCGACGCTCCTGGTCGCCGTCGCGCCCGTAGACCCCGCCGTCGAGCTGCACGCGCATCCACTTGCTCATGTCGTGCACGCTCGAGTACAGGCCTCCGGCGCCGGCGACATTGGCCCAGGTCATGCGCGGCGCGGTCTGCAGATCCTTGAAATCGGCCTTGGAATGGCCGCTGGCGACCGCGTCGCCGCTGCGCAGGGCGTCGCTGTTGTAGCGCGTCTCGTCCATGCCGAGCGGGGCGAAGATGCGCTGGGCGAGGAAGTCGCGATAGCTCTGGCCGCTGACCTTCTCGATCACCAGTTGGGCGACGCCGTAGAGGATGTTGTCGTAGGCGTACTGGCCGCGGAAGCCGCCGCTAAGAGGCACTTCGGCAAGACGGCGGGCGACTTCCTCGTTGCTGTAGTCGGTGCCCGGCCAATACAGCAGGTCGCCGGCGCCGAGGCCCAGGCCGCTGCGGTGGGCGAGCAGATCGCGCAGGCGCATCTCGCGGGTCACGTAGGGGTCGGCCATGCGGAACCAGGGCAAGCGGTCGATCACCCGGTCGTCGAGGCTGAGCTTGCCTTCGTCGGCGAGCATCGACAGCGCGGCGGCGGTGAAGGCCTTGGTATTGGAGGCGATGGCGAACAGGGTGTGGGCGTCGACCGGCTCGGGCTTGCCGATCTCGCGCAGACCGTAGCCGCGTTCGAGCACGACCTGGCCGTCCTTGACGATCGCCACCGCGATGCCGGGCACCTCGAACTGCTTGCGCACCGCTTCGACGTAGGCGTCGAAATCCTGCAACTGCTCGGGCAGCGCCGGCGCCGCGGCCGCGGCTGCCGCTTCGGGCGCCTGCGCGGCCGCACCGGCGGCGCTCACGCACAACAGCAGACCGGCGCCGTGCGCCTTCCAGTCGTTGGCTCGCATCGTTGTCCTTCCCGGAAAAACGCCCACTCTCGGCGATCGTCGCGGCGGGCGCCAGAGGTCGGAAGTCGTGCGTGGGCGCGGCCCGCACGCCGCGGCGGCATAATGGCCGGCCGCTACCGCGCCGCCGTGCCTTACCGCCCATGTCCGTCAACGCAAGCACCCTGCCCGGCCTGGTCGTGATCGGCGGCGGCCCTGCCGGCCTGATGGCCGCGCAGACCGCGCGCGCGTTGGGCGTCGAGGTGGACCTGTTCGACGCCATGGGCTCGGTCGGGCGCAAGTTCCTGATCGCCGGCAAGGGCGGGCTCAACCTCACCCACGGCGAACCGCGTCCGGCCTTCGACCGCCGCTACGGCGCGCGCAGCGAGGCGGTCGGCCGCTGGCTCGATCAATTCGACGGCGAAGCCTTGCGCGAATGGGCGCGCGGCTTCGGCGTGGACACCTATGTCGGCACCTCCGGGCGAGTGTTCCCGATGGACCGCAAGGCCGCGCCGCTGCTGCGCGGCTGGGTGCGCAGGTTGCGCGAGGACGGCGTGCGCTTCCACGTCCATCACCGCTGGACCGGCTGGAGCGAGGACGGCGCCCTGCGTTTCGCCACGCCCGAGGGCGAGTCGCGGGTGCAAGCCGCGGCGACGGTGCTGGCGCTCGGCGGCGGTAGTTGGCCCGAACTCGGTTCCGACGGCGCCTGGGCGCCGTGGCTGAGCGAACGCGGCATCGACGTCGCCCCGCTGCAACCCTCGAACTGCGGCTTCGACATCGGCTGGAGCCCACATTTCGCCAGCCGCCATGCCGGCGCACCGCTCAAGCCGGTGATCGCGCATTGGCACGACGAAGCCGGCGAACACAGCTTGCAGGGCGAATGCGTGATCACCGCGACCGGCATCGAAGGCAGCCTGATCTATGCCTTGTCGGCGGGCCTGCGCGACCGCATCGCCGCGCACGGCGAAACGGTGTTGCGCCTGGACCTGGCGCCCGGTCGCGAACTCGATCGCCTGCAACGCGATTTCGCCCAGCCGCGCCGCGGCCGCAGCGTCGGCGAGCATCTGCGGCGCCAGACTGGCCTAGATGGGGTCAAGGCCGCGCTGATGTTCGAGGTATTGGGCAAGGATGGCCTGAACGACCCGGCCGTCGTCGCGCAGACGATCAAGCGCCTGCCGCTGCGTCTGCTGCGCGCGCGCCCGATCGCCGAAGTGATCAGCAGCGCCGGCGGCGTGCGGCTGGAAGCCTTGGATTCGCAACTGCACCTGCTTGCGCCGACCGAGGGCGATTCCAGCCTGGAAGCATCGAAGCCGGCGATCTTCTGCGCCGGCGAAATGCTCGATTGGGAAGCCCCGACCGGCGGCTACCTGCTAACCGCCTGCTTCGCGAGCGGTCTGATCGCGGGGCGCGCGGCCGCGCAGCACCTGCTGGGTGCCGCGGACGAATGAGCCGCGCGAGGCGCCTTGCGCGCGTCGGGTGATCCGCTACGGCTTCGACGATCGAGAGACGCCGCGACCTGTCAGAGCTTCGACCTGACGACCAAGCGGCTCGTCCAGCGCTCGTCGCGTCTCGAAGCGCCGTTGAATTCCGTACCCGGGCCTACGCCCTCGTGCCACTGCGAGTGCTTCGACAATCGGTACTCGCGGCCTTCGATCAGCGCTGTTCCCGACAGCGAATAAGGCACCTTGGCCACCAGATCGAGGTAGTTCCGGGTGTCGCTCAGCCGATCCAGATAGAACTCGCTCTCTTCGATTTCGATCACCAGAATCGACGACTCCGGGGTCTGCGCACGCTCGAGCGAACGCAGGTTATCCGTGCAATCGGATAAATGAATTCTGTCCTGCGAGTTGTCCTGGATTTCGAGCCTGGCCTGGATGCGGCGTATTTCCGCTGCCAGGTGCTGCTTCAACCCGATCAACAGCGCCTGTTTGTCGGCCGAGTCCGGCATCGAGCACTCCCTTGTCGGCCTGGCGCGCCCTCAAGAACGCGACCAGCTCCTCGTGCAGAACTCGTCCGCCGCCTTGGCGAGCTTGTCCAAACCGCTCTTGCTGTCGGATGCCTGCCGGCCCTTCAGGTGCAAGGTGTTCAACTCCGGAAATCCTTCCGCCTTGGCCGCCTCGTTGAGGGCGAACTTCCCCTCAGGCGTGGTCATCGTATTCGCATACCCTCTGGGGCGGCAGGTCAGCGTCGCCCTCTCGTAGGGCAGCGGCCAGATACCTTTGAAGCTGGACTTGGTAACGACGACGTCCTTCTCCGGCACGCTTTCGGTTGCCGGTACGGGACCGGCCTGGAGCAGACCGGCAACAACCAGCGCTGCCGCGAGCGCATGACAACGGTCCATCGTTATCTCCCAAGGCCGTCAGGCCTCTCCTGTCGGTGATTGCCCATCCGCGTGCGCAAACCACCGGCGCGGCCGCGCCGGTGCTCAGGCCGCCGGCTTCTCGCTCGCCTTGCCCATGTAGAACATCGAGGCGCACAGGCCCACGCCTTCTGCGGTCGCGGCCGGTACGTTGCTGCCCTGCAGCGCGATCAGCTTGACCACCTCGCCGGTGCTTTCGGTGACTTTGGCCAGCGCGATGAAACCGGTCGGGGTGGTGCCGCAGAACGCGTTGCCCGGGGTTTCCTTCGGCGGCACCTGCTCGATCACACGGCGCAGCTCGATCGGCTGGCTGGCTTCGACCTGCATGATCGCGCCGTAGGTTTCGCCGGCGGTGTATTGGTCGCCGCCGCGCACCAGCGCGACGCGTTCGGTCTTGTACAGCGAACCGTTCTCGCCCTTGAGTTCGAGATCGTCGATGGTGAGTTTGCCGGTGGTCGCCTGGGCGACCGGGTTGCCGGGCTCGAACGTGCCCAGGGCGACCGGCGGCAGCATCGGCGGGGCCGCGCGCGAGACCGGTTCGGCGTTCGGGTCGGGCACCGCCTGCGGCGCCTGCGGCAGGGCCGCGGTGGTTTCCTGCGGGGCGGCAGTGTTGACCGGCGCGCTTTGATCGCATGCGGCGAGCGCCACGACGGCGAGCGCGAGCGTCGACAAAGCGGGGAACAGACGTCGGTTCATCAGGGGTCCTCTGTGCAAAATCCTGGATTCGGTTGCTGCAGGTCGCGGATGCGTCGGCAATGCCGACGCAAGCCCGTGTCGCGTCGCTGGGGGAAGCCCGCACGAAGTGCCGGCGCGGCGCGAACGCGCAGCCTAACCGTTGGCCGTTAATAGTTCGTAAGGCCGCGCGGGCCGTGGGCTGCGCTCAGGCAGCCGCATCGTGCAGGGGCTGCAGCGCCGGATCGAGCGCCACGCGTTCATCGAACACGAAACAGCGGCCCTGGTAATGACGGCCGCCGACCTGCTCGAAGTAACCGAGGATGCCGCCGTCGAGCTGGAGCAGATTATCCATGCCGTCGGCGCGCAGCCACAAAGCGGCCTTTTCGCAGCGGATACCGCCGGTGCAGAAGCTGACCACGGTCGCATCGGCCAAGGCCTCGCGGTGCGGCGCCAAGGCCTCGGGCAGTTCGGTGAAATTGTCGATCGGCAAGGTCAGCGCGTCGGCGAAGCTGCCGTAATCGACTTCTTCACGGTTGCGCGTGTCCAGCAATACGACCCGGCGGCCGTCGTCGTCGTGACCGCGATCGAGCCAACGCGCAAGCGTGTCCGGCGTCACGGTTGGTGCGCGCTCGTGCAAGGGCGAGGACTTATCGCGGCGGAAGGCGATGATTTCCTTCTTCAGCTTGACCTTGAGCCGGGCGAACGGCTGGCTGCGGCTGTGGCTGTACTTGACGACCAGACCGGCAAAGCGCGGGTCGGCGCGCAGGCCGTCGAGCAGCGCCTCGATCGGCGCAGCGGCGCCGGCCAGGAACAGGTTGATGCCCTCGCCCGCAACCAGCACGGTGCCGCGCAGCTCGCCGGCTTCGGCCTGTTCACGGACCCAGGTGGCTAGCTGCGGCGGGTCGTCGATAACGGCGAAATGGTAGGCGGCGATATTGACGATCATGCCGCCATTCTACCGCGCGGCGCCTCCGCGAGCCTGACATGCGGCCCCTGGGCCGGACCTGAACCGAGCCGCGAACCTTCCGCGGAAACCGCGGTCCCATCAATTGCGCGGCCCAGACAAGACGGCCAAGCAGGCCCGGACCGCGTGAAACGCCGCCGCAAGGGCGGCGGCGTTGCCCTCTCAACTGCTCCATCAGGAGGCGTTTGCATGAAGGTACAGCTCAACACCGACCACCATCTCCGCGGCGATCAGTCGCTTGCCCAGCACGTCGAAGGCGTGGTCGACCACAGCCTGTCGCGGTTCCGCGACCAGGTCACCCGGGTCGAAGTCCACCTGCGCGACGTCAACGGCGCCAAGGCCGGCGGCGGCGACAAACATTGCACCATGGAAGCGCGTCTGGAGGGCCGCCCGCCGGTGGCCGCGACCGAAGACGCCGACACCATGCGCGGAGCGATCAGCGGCGCGGCGCGCAAGCTGCAACGCGTGCTCGACAACTCGCTGGGCCGGTTGTCCAGCTGACATAAACGAAACCAACCCGTCCGGCGGCGAGGACCGCCGGCGCTCGAACACGAGGGCTGCCGCAGCGATGCGGCGGCCCTTAGTTTTTCGAGGAGAACCAGGCGCGCGGGTGCAGCGGCATCCCTGCCCTGCCCGCTCAGCGTTTGGTGGTGATCGCCCGGCGCAGGTTGTTGCGGGCCGCCGCGTCGTAACGGGCGTGGTAGTAATCGCTGAGGAAGATCCGCTCGCGCTTGAGCAGCCCCTTGAGAAAACGGCGGCGATTCAGCCGGAACAAGGGCCCCGGCACATGGCCGCGGTATTCCGAGGCGATGCCGCGATCGTAGGCGTCGAACACCGCCGGTTCGGCGCCGAGGATGGCCATGTCGCCGTCGAGAAACAGGCGCGTCTCCTCATCCACCTGGTCGCGGGCGATGGCGCCGTGGCGCGCGGTCAGATCGATCAGTTCGGCGACGCGGTCGGCGTCGATGCCGGCCTCCGCCCACCAACGCGCGATGTGTTCGCGTGCGAGCACGGCCGAACGCGCCTCGTTGTCGCGCCGCCCTGCCTCGTAGATCGCATCGTGATACAGCACCGCCAACGCGACCTCGCGCGGCTGCCGCCAGCCCGGGCCGGCGGCGACGTCGAGGTAATGGCGCAGCACTTCGGCGACATGGCCGATGTTGTGATAGGCGCGCGCCGGCGTCGCATACGCGGCTTCGAGCGCAGCGCGTTGCTCGGGCGGAAGCTGCAGCGGCAGTGCCGCGAGCAGCGTCTCGGGCAGGCTGGGTCTGGATTCGGCGAACGACATCGGCATCGCGGCAAGGTTACGCAGGGGCGATGGCGGCATCTTGGCATGTTGCCGTGGACGCGGCATGGCGGCTCGCCGGTGGCGGGGTTGCCGAGACTTCGGGTTCTGTCGGGATGAAGCCCTGGATCCCCGCCTTCGCGGGGATGACGGCCGGGTAGTCCCGTATTCGGCCTTTGCGGGGATGACGGGTGGGAGGTTTCGTACCCCCTGCGCGGGAACGACGGGTGGGAGGTCCTGGATGCCGGTCTTCGCCGGCGGTTCGCTTGCAGAGCCCTTGAAAAGAAACACCCGGCAAAACCGGGTGTTTCGGGCCCTGCCCGTCTGGCGCGGCCGGAGCCGCGCCAGGGGCGATCAGTACTTCTTCTCGATGTTGATCATGAAGCTGTTGTCGTCGTCGTTGCCGCTGCCGAACAGGCCGCGATACTCGAAGCGCAGAACCAGGTCGCGCTCGGTCTGCAAGACCGCGCCGATGCCGAACACGAAGCGGTTGCGGTCCAGGCCTTCGAGGCGGGCGCGGAAGAACGGACCACCGACCATGTCGGCATAGCTCATCGTCGCGAAGCTCTCGTCCTGGAAGTCGTGCTGGTACTCCAGCAGGACCATCGGCGAGAACGTGCCCAGGCGCACCGGATAACGGTAGTCCAGACGCACGCCGAGGCTGGTCGTGGTGGTATCGACGTCCATGCCCTGATAGGTCAACGAGTACGACGCGTCGCCCTGTTCGGTGTAGCCGTCCAGGCGGGCGCGAGCGACGTCGAGGCGGGCGTACGGCGAGACGTGCAGACGGTCGCGCTGGTAGTCCATGCCGGCCGAGACCGAGGCGAACCACTGGGTGCCGTCGCGGTCGCCGCGGACCATGCCGCCGGTGTCGGTGACATAGCGGCGGGTATCGAACGACAGCCACTGATAGCCGAGCAGGCCGTCGAGATAGAAGCTCTCGCCCGGGTGGTAGCTGGCGTACAACACCGCGCTGTAGCTCTTGGCCTTGCTGCGGCTGCCGCGCTGACCGACGTCGGTGTCGTCGCGGCCGTAGCCGATGCCGCCG
This sequence comes from Lysobacter sp. 22409, assembly GCF_052045105.1. Lineage (NCBI taxonomy): Bacteria > Pseudomonadati > Pseudomonadota > Gammaproteobacteria > Lysobacterales > Lysobacteraceae > Lysobacter > Lysobacter sp. 22409. Next base: position 194,599 of record NZ_JBQEOE010000002.1, read on the forward strand.
CCGAGGGCGAAATCGTCGCGCAGGCGGTAGTCGGCGCCGGCGCTGATGCCGCTGGTCTCGAAGTCGAAGCCGGCCGAGCCGCCGCCGCGTCCGTCGCGGTTGCCGGTGTTGATCGAACCGCCGGTCCAGATGCCGTAGCGGGTACCGCTGCCTTCGACCGGCGGCTTGGGCTCGATCGCGGCCTGCTCGTCGCCCAGCGTGGGCTGGCGGCAATCGCTGCCCGGCGTACGCCGCGCTTCGTCGCGGCAACGCGGGTCGATCGAGAAGCTCAGGCCATTGTCGAAGCGTGCGCCGTCGCTGCCGCCCTCGTGCATGCCCTGCATGCGCTGCTGGAAGTTGCCGATCTGCGAGTTGGCGAAACGGCGCGTGGCCGAAGCCTGGGCGTTGAGCACGCCGAGCACTTCGGCGTCCTTCGACGGATCGCTGCGCGGCGCGACTTCGATTTCGATGGTCGCCACCGCCGAGGTCGCATGGGCGTTGTTGAGGGTGAAGCTCGCCACCGCGACGCCGGAGAAGCCGATCACCGGCGTATAGCGCAAGGTGTACACGCCGCCGGAACCGCTGATGGCGGCGCTGCCGGACGACGCCGGGGTCAACGACACTAGGGTGGCCGCGGTGAACGGACCGCCGGTGGCGCCCGCGGTAAGGTCGACCGTGACCGCGGCGCCCGCGATGGTGCGGACGCGACGCGATTGCGCGACCGGCACCGCATTGACGGTGATCGTCGAGGTGATCGGCGCGGACGGGCCGAAGGCGTTGTTGAGCGTATACACCAGGGCGATCGGACCGACGGTGTTGGCCGCCGGGGTGTAGACGATCTGGGTGCCGGTAACCACGGCCGTACCCGACGACGGCGGGCTCAGCAGGGTCACGCCGGTGAACGGGCTGCCGGTGGCGCCGGCGGCCGCGTCGATGGTCGCGGTCTGCGTCGACAGGATCGTCGCCGTTTGCGGGTGGCCTTGCGGCACCGGCAACGCGTTGACGGTGATCGTCACCGTGGCCGGCGCCGAGGTGCCGCCGGGGCCGCTGGCGGTGTAGGTGAAGCTGTCGCTACCGAAGTAGTTGCTGCTCGGCGTGTAGACCACATCCAGGCCGCTGACCACTGCAGTGCCGTGGCTCGGCGCCGAGGCGACCGCGACGCTGGCGATGATGCCGGTGTCGTTGGCCGTGACCGGGATCGTCACCGCCTGGTTCGACATCGTAGTGGCGCTGTCGTCGACCGCGACCGGCACCGCGTCGACGATCACGATCGTCAGCGGCACCGTGGTGTTGTAACCGGCGTCGTCGGTGGAACGGATGTTGGCGGTGTAGCTACCGGCCGTGGTCGGGGTGCCGCTGTACACGCCGGCGGAACTGAAGGACAGGCCGACCGGCAGGTTGCCCGAGACGATCGCGTAGGTATACGGCGCGATGCCGCCGCTGCTGCTCAGGCTCTGGTTGTAGGCCACGCCGACGGTGCCGCCCGGCAAGGTCGCCGGCGAGATCACCACGGTGGCCGGATCGATGGTGAAGGTGTACACGCGCGAGCCGGTCTGGCCGTTGCTGTCGGTGCCCTGCACAGTCACGCTGAAATTGCCGTCCGAACGCGGCACGCCGGACAGCGTGCCGCCCGAGGAGAAGCTCATGCCGATCGGCAAGGCGCCGCTGAGCAGCGAGAAGCTGTACGGTGCGACGCCGCCGGTGGCGGTGATGGTCGTGTTGTAGGCGGTGCCGGCGGTGCCATTGGGCAAGGTCGGCGGATCCAGGACGATGCTCGGGGTGGCGACCACGATGGTGTAGTTCTGCTGCAGGGCGAACGGCGCACCGGTGCCGGTGCTGCTGTCCTGCACGCGGACGGCGACGTTGTAATTGCCCGGCACTGTCGGCGTGCCGCTGAGCACGCCGGCCGAACTGAAGCTCACGCCGACCGGCAGCGAGCCGGCGACGAGGCTGAAGCTGTAGGGCGCCGAGCCGCCGCTCGCGGCGAAGTTGATGGTGGTGGCGACGCCGTAGTTCATCGGCAGGTTGCCCGCAGCCGGGGTCATCGCCAGAGTCGGCGCGCCGACCGTCAAGGTGAACACCTGGCCCTGGGTGAACGGACCGTTGCCGGTGCTGCTGTCGGTCGCGCTGGCGTTGAGGCTGAAGCTGCCCGCCGCGGTCGGCGTGCCGCTGACGGTGACGCTGTCGGCGGTGGTACCGGTGATGCTCAGGCCCGCCGGCAGACCGGCGACGTTGTAGCCGCTGTACGGCGAGGTGCCGCCGGCCCAGGTGAAGGTCTGGGTATAGGCGGCGCCGACTTGCGCGGTCAGCGGGCCGCCCGCGGTCACCGTGATCGTCGGGTTGCTCACCGTGATGGTGACCGTGGCCGGCGCCGAAGTGCCGGCGACATTGGTCGCGGTGTAGGTGAAGCTGTCGCTGCCCGCATACCCCGCAGTCGGCTGGTAGGTGATCGTAGTGCCGCTGGCGATGGCCGTGCCATGCGCCGGCGCCGCCGCGATCGCGACCGAAGCCGGGATGCCGCCGGTGATGTTGAGGGTGATCGGATTGGCGCCGCTGCCGTAGGCCACCGTGGCCGAAACCGGATTGGCGACCGGCGCGATGTCGGCGACCGTCAGCGAATAGCTCTGCGGCGTCGACGTGTAAGGACCGGTACCGGTGCTGCTGTCGGTCGCGGTCGCGCTGAAGTTGAACGTGCCCGGTGCCGTCGGCGTGCCGCTGATCACGCCGGCGCTGCTGAAGCTCATGCCGGGCGGCAGCGCGCCGGAAGCCACGGCATAGCTGTAGGGCGAAGTGCCGCCGGTGGCCCCATTGATGTTGGCGCTATAGGGCGATCCGACGGTCGGGCCGGCGAACGAGGTCGGCGGCAACACCACGGTCGAGGCGCCGATGCTCAAGGTGTAGGCACGCGAGCCAGTGTACGGACCGCTGCCGCTGCTGCTGTCGGTCGCGGTGACAGTGAAGTTGAAACTGCCGCCCGCGGTCGGCGTGCCGCTGAGCGTGCCGTTGCTGGCCAGGCTGAGGCCGGCCGGCAAGGCGCCCGCGGTGATCGCGAAGCTGTAGCCGGGCGTGCCGCCGGACGCGGTCAGGGTCTGGCTGTAGACCTGGGCCACACCGCCCGCCGGCAGCGTCGTCGGCGCAACGCTGATGGTCGCCGCCGCGACGGTCAGCGCGTAGGCGCGCGAACCGGTCTGGCCGTTGGCGTCGGTCGCGGTGGCCGTGAAGTTGAAGCTACCGCCTGCGGTCGGCGTGCCGGCGATCGTGCCGCTCGAACTCAGGCTGATGCCGGCCGGCAAGGCACCGGCGGTCACCGCGAAGGTGTACGGACCGATGCCGCCGCTCGCGCTCAGCGCTTCGTTGTAGCTCACGCCGGTCTGTGCGCCCGGCAACGTCGCCGGCGCGATCACGATGGTCGGCGCAGCGACCTGCAACACGTAGTTCTGAGTGCGCGCGAACGGCGCGCCGGCACCGGTGGAACTGTCGACGGCGCGGACCGAGAAGGTGAACAAACCGGTCACGGTCGGCGTTCCCGACAACACGCCGGTGCCGCCGTCCAGGCTCAAACCTGCGGGCAAGGCGCCCGCCGAAACGCTGTACGCGTAGGTCGGGGTGCCGCCGCTGGCGACGAAGGTCTGGCTATAGGCATTGCCGTAGGTCGCGCTCAGCGTGCCGGCGGCCGGGGTCATGCTCAGGGTCGGTGCACTCACCGACAGGGAGAAGGCCTGGCCGACGGTAAACGGACCGTCGCCGGTGCTGCTGTCGGTCGCGCTGGCGTTGAGCGGGAAAGTACCGGCCACAGTCGCCGTGCCACTGACGGTCACGCTGTTGGCGGTGGTGCCGGTGATGCTCAGGCCGGCCGGCAGGCCGGTCACGTTGTAACCGCTGAACGGCTGGGTGCCGCCGGACCAGGTGAAGGTCTGACTGTAGGCGACGCCAACCTGCGCGGAGAACGGACCGGAAGCGGCCACGGTGATCGTCGGCGGACTCACCGTGATGGTGACCGTCGCCGGTGCCGAGGTACCGGCGCCGTTGCTCGCGGTGTAGGTGAAGCTGTCCGGCCCGGCATAACCCGCGGTCGGCTGGTAGGTGATCGTGGTGCCGCTGGCGATCGCGGTGCCGTGCAGCGGCGCCGTACCGATGGCCACCGAGGTCGGCACGCCACCGGTGATGTTCAAAGTGATCGGGTTGGCGCCGCTGTCGTAGGCAACGGTGGCCGAGACCGGATTGGCGACCGGCGGGATGTTGATGATCTGCAGCGAGTAGCCACGCGGTGCCGAACTGTACGCGCCGGTGCCGGTGCTGCTGTCGGTCGCGGTCACGGCGAAGTTGAAGGTGCCAGCCGCAGTGGGCGTACCCGACAACACGCCGGCGCTGCTCAGGCTGATGCCGGGCGGCAGCGCGCCGGCGGTCACCGCATAGGTGTACGGCGCGGTGCCGCCGCTGGCGGGATTAAGAGTGGCGTTGTAGGCCACCGCGACCGTGCCGTTGGCCAAAGTCGTCGCCGGCAGGGCGATCGTCGGCGGAGCGATGACCAAGGTGTAGGCGCGCGAACCGGTATGCGGGGCACCGGTGCCGGTGCTGCTGCCGGTCGCGGTGACGGTGAAGTTGAAACTGCCGCCCGCGGTCGGCGTGCCGCTGAGCGTGCCGTTGCTGGCCAGGCTCAGGCCGGCCGGCAAGGCGCCGGCGGTGATCGCGTAGGTGTACGGCGCGATGCCGCCGCTGGCAGTGATGGACTGGCTGTAGGCCGCCGCGACGGTGCCGTTGGGCAGGGTCGTCGGTGCGATCGAGGTCGTCGGCGCGGCAACGGTCAGGGTGTAGGCGCGAGTGCCGGTGAAAGTATTGGCATCGGTCGCGCGCACGGTGAAGTTGAAGGTGCCCGCCGCAGTCGGCGTGCCGGTCAGGCCGCCGCCGCTCGCCAGCGTCAGGCCGGCCGGCAAGGCGCCCGCCGAGATCGCGAAGGTGTACGGCGAAGTGCCGCCGCTGGCGGTGAAGGTCTGGCTGTAGGCGGCACCGACGGTCGCGCCCGGAATCGTGGCCGGGTCGACCACGATGACCGGCGCCGCCGTGACGGTGACAGTGTAAAGCCGGTTGCCGATATTGTCCGAGCCGTCCTGCGAACCGCTGCTGTCCTCGGACAGGATGCGGAAGGTGTAGGTGCCGGTGGTGGTCGGGGTGCCGCTGATCACGCCGCCGCTGCTCAGGCTCAAGCCCGGCGGCAGCAGGTTAGGTGCGGCCTGCACCGAATAGATGTACGGCGCAACGCCGCCGGTGCTGCTCAAACTCGTGTTGTACGGAATGCCGACCGCCATCGCCGGCAGGGTCGTCGGCGAAATTACCGGCGCCACGATCGGAATGACGATCGCATACGACTTGACCGTGGTCAGCGGCGTCGGCGTGCTCGAATCGGTCACGGTGATGTTGACCGCGAAGCTGCCGCGCTGGGTCGGGGTGCCGCCGAACGCGCCGCCCGAGAAGGTCAGGCCGGTCGGCAAGGTGCCGCTGGTATGCACGAAGCTGTAGGGCGCGACGCCGCCGGTCGCGCTCAGCGCCTGGCTGAAGGGCACGCCCAGCACCGGCGAGATCGAGGCCGGGCTGACGATGATCGGCGAGGTCGGCGCGCCGATGGTGACGTTGACGGTGACGTCGTTGTTGAGGCCGTCGTCGAATACGAAGGTGTCGCTGGTCGCCGTATTGCCGTTATGAACGTAGGTCACCGTCTGAGCGAGCTGATTGACCGTCGCCGTGCCGTTCGTTGGGAGGGTCTCGACGGTGCCGATGCCCAAGTTGTCCGGGCCGTCGCAGGCGCTGGCATCGATGGTGTGCGAGCCGCCATGAGCCACGGAGATGTTGAACGGCCCGCAATGCGGCGACGGCGCGGCGACCGCCATCGTGGACCACAGCCCCACCAGGCACAGCAGGAGCAGGCCCAGCCCCAGTTGCAGGTAGCTTCCCTGACGCCCGACATTCGAGATGCCCGCGCGACGTGCCCTGTGCAGATGCATGATTTCCGATCCCCTGACGCCGATGGGGCGCGGTTCCTCCGCTGCCGCCCTCGACGTTCCGCCTGTTCGACCTGGTCTGGTCCCACGCGCCGAACTGCCTCGGCGCACCCCTATCCTTGATCTAGTACGCAAATCGGCGGCGGAACCGGCCGCTTTCGCCGCGGCATTGCGTTAAGGAAAGTCATGGCGCTCCGGCGCCATGCCGGATCCGCTCGGATCGGCCCCCTCCGCCGTGCGCGGGCGGGCCGTGCGAGCGGGGTCTCCGGTACGCAGTCCGGGCTCGCACGGGGTCCGGACGACATCCTCTGGGGGAAGAGATGACAGAAGTATTCCTGGGACAGATCATCACGGTGGGGTTCAATTTCGCCCCGAAGGGTTTCGCGTTCTGCGCCGGCCAAACATTGCCGATCGCACAGAACCAGGCCTTGTTCTCGCTGCTGGGCACGACCTACGGCGGCAACGGCCAGACCACCTTCCAGTTGCCGGACCTGCGCAGCCGCACGCCGGTCGGGTTCGGCCAGTCCGTCGACGGCGGCTGGAACCCGACCGCCTATCAGTTGGGCGAAACCGGCGGCGTCGAGAACGTCACCCTGCTGACGACGCAGTTGCCGGCGCACAACCACGGCCTGGTCGGCACCAGCACCAATGCCGACACGCGTAACCCACGCGCTGGTTTGTACGGCAACTGCACGATCCCGCTGTACGCCGACGTCGGCGGCCCGCAGGTGGCCTTGTCGCCAGCCGTGCTCGGCCCGGCCGGCGGCACGCAACCGCATACCAATCTGCAGCCCTACCTGGCGATCAACTTCTGCATTGCTCTGAGCGGCATTTACCCATCGCGCAACTGACGCGGCCGGTCAAGCCGGCGCCTTTCGGCGCCTTTCATCGCATTCCGTTCCGGAGTACACATCATGAGCGAACCCTTCGTCGGAGAAATCCGTCTATTCGGCTTCGGCCGCACCCCTAACGGTTGGTTTGCCTGCGACGGCAGCCTGCAACCGATCTCCGAGTACGAGGTCTTGTTCACCCTGATCGGCACGACCTACGGCGGCGACGGCCAGAGCACCTTCGCGCTGCCCGACCTGCGCGGCCGCGCACCGGTCCACACCGGCACAGGCACGGGCCTGAGCAACTACGTCATCGGCCAGGCCAGCGGCACCGAAAGCGTCACCCTGATCGGCAACCAGATGCCCGCGCACACTCACACCATGTTCGCGACCACTTCGCTGGCCACCTCGAACAAGCCGGCCGTGAACGTGCAGCCCGGCGCCTTGTCCGGCGACACCATGTACCTGACCGACATCACCGGCCTGCCGCCGATCCCGCAGGCCGCCAGCGCAGTAACGCCGGCCGGCAACACCCAGCCGCACGCCAACCAGATGCCGACCTTGACGGTGCAGTACTGCATCGCCTGGGCCGGGATCTTCCCGCAGCAGCAGTGATCTCGCCGATCGCATTCAAGAGGACATCACCATGACCGAACCTTTCATCGGCCAGATCCAGATCTTCGGCTTCAACTTCGCTCCGCGCGGTTGGGCGTTCTGCAACGGCGCGACCCTGGCGATCCAGCAGAACACCGCGTTGTTCTCATTGCTGGGCACCCAGTACGGCGGCAACGGCACCACCACCTTCCAACTGCCGAACTTCGTCAACCGCACCGGCTGCAACCAAGGCCAGGGACCGGGACTCACCCCGCACCAGATCGGCGAGAACTTCGGCTCCAACAGCGTCACCCTGACCACCCAGGAGATGCCAGCGCATACCCACGCAGCGCAAATCTACGGCCAGAACGACGCGAGCAAGCGACAGTCGGCGCCGGCCAACGGCAACGCGCTGGGCACTCCGTTGGCTGCGGCCTTTACCGCCGCGGGCAGCACCGATTCGCCGTTCCCGCCGACCATGATCGGCCCCACCGGCGGCGGCCAGCCGCACGAGAACCGGCAGCCCTACCTGGCGATGAACTTCTGCATCGCCCTGCAAGGCATCTTCCCGTCGTTCCCCTGATCGGTTAAACCTCAGGAAAATCGCTTGAATCCCGTGCAAATCGCTTGAACGTCATGCACTCCGCCGCGCCGCTGTCGTTCCCGCAGGAACGCAGCGGCATGGGGCCCCTACCCGCGTCGCTGGCCGGGCGCGGGATCGGCCTGCGCGCGGCGCGCGGCGGGGACATCGATTGGCTGCGATTGCTGTATCGCGATCTGCGGGCGCCGGAGTTCGCCGAGTTGGGCTGGCCGCAATCGGCCCTGCACGCCTTTCTCGACCAGCAGTTCATGCTCCAGCACGTGCACTACCTGCGCCACTACGGCGAAGCCGAGTTCCTGATCGTCGAACAGGCCGGCCGCCCGGTCGGACGCTTGTATCTGTTACGCGAGGCGCGCGAGCACTTGTTGGTCGACATCAGTCTGGCGCCGGCGACTTGCGGACAAGGCCTCGGCGGTGCGCTGATCGCGATGGCGCAACAGGAAGCCGCCGCGCTCGGGCGCGGCATGCGCCTGCACGTCGAGTCCGCCAATACCGCGGCGCAACGGCTGTACGACCGCCTCGGCTTCCGCGTCGTCGAAGCCCTGCCGACCCACATCATGATGCGTTGGACGCCGCCTCAGGGCTGAAGCGGCCCATCACAGAACCGCTAACCGGCCGCACGGCACGCGGCGCGGACTCGTCGAAACTCTGGAACGAACCGCGGCGCGCGAACCGGCCGAAACCCGGCCCCGCTGCGATAGCCTCAGTTGAAGATCGCCTGGTACAAAAAGCCTTCGCGCTCGCGCGCGACCGGCACCAGAAAGATGCCGACTTCGCCGATGGAGTCGTGGCGCATCACATAGATCTGCTGCGGAAACAGGAAGGCCGAGCCGTTGCGGAACAGCAGCGAGAACGGCGCACGTTCGCCTTGCTGCGGACGCGTGCTCAGCGCCCGCGCCTCGACCAGCACGAACGGCACTTCGTTGTCGTTGAGCTGCGCCGAGTAGGTCTCGTTCACATGCGCAGCGAAGTGTTCCAGCGTCAATAGTTCCATCGCAGGCCTCCCCAAGCCGAGGCCGCATCGTCGTCGTGTCCGGCGTCCGATGCAAGTCCTGTCGTCGGTTTTGCGACGGATTCGCGGCTGCATGCGAGCCGCAGTCACCTTCCGGCGTCCGCGGCGCCCGGCTCGCAGCCGAAGCACGCCGGCAAACGCGCAGCCGAGAGATCGGCCGGCAAGGCGGCAAGCGGGACATCGTTCCCCCTGGCCGGCGAGGCCGGGCCAGGAGCAACCGATGACCACCGCCGCCGGCTCCGGACGCGCCGCCGCGATCCCAGTTCGCGGCGGACGACGGCCGGAGCCGCCGACAGCGCGGGCAATCCCTGCCCGTCCCTGCTTTCATCACTGACGGAGATGAAAGATTCCAAACAGTGCGGTCCGTGCCGGCCG